>JALNWK010000026.1 GCA_023230925.1 Limnochordia bacterium | reverse complement strand
TACATCGCATTATTTCATAAGCACCATGAAAGAAAAAGCTGGTGGAACGGCAACACCAATTATAAATAGAGGCATATGGGACACACTCTTAGTTCCTCTCCCTCCCCTTGCTGAGCAAAAGCGTATCGTAGCCAAACTGGAAGAAATTCTTCCTCTTTGTGAGAAACTGAAATTAGGTGAATTTTTATGGCCCGTAAAAAAATTGAAACAATTGTAAACGAGAAAATAGCGCCATATTCGCTTAACGAGAGGGGTAAAGCACAATTGGCACAAATCATTAGAAAATATCCATATGAGATGCTGGTTGAATGCATTGATATTGGTATAAAACAGTATTTTCATTATGACAAAGATGGAGCCTTAACTCAAGAATCAGTTAATGAATTTTTAAATAAGCTTGGGGGAATAGCTTACAACAGGTCTAAAAACCCTATTGACCAAGAGATATCCCATATCAAGAACAAGTGCAAAAAAATATATGCATATTGGAATGATTATAAAGCAGATGATATCCTTTACAGATACATATTAGCCCTTAGAAAATCAGGCTGGACAGATAACCAAATTTTGAAGGATTTACAGACTGAAGTAAACAGGCTGATCAATTCATCTCGAAATTGGTCGCAATGGTCTGATACTATGGAAAAATGGATTGATGATATAAACCATTGGGAAGATGAAGACAACACCAGTATTAAGCAAGACGGCACGATTCTTCCAACTCCAATTTTCGAAAACCTCTCGCCTAATATTCGATCCGTATGCAAGCAGATTAATGCAAGTTATGAGAATAATCTCTTTGACTGTACAGCAGTGATGATGAGGCGGCTATTAGAAGGACTTTTGGTACTAACTTACCAAAACCTTGGTATTGAGGAGGAAATCACCGAAAAAAGTGGGCGGCACTCAACCCTTGATAAAATAATCAGAAATGCGGAGCAAAATTCCACTTTGGCACTGTCAGCAAATACTCGTCAGGACATGGTATTATTTAAGGATCTCGGCAATTATTCGGCACATAAAATTTGGTTTAACACCACCCAGCAAGATATTAAGCCGCACATTCTAAAATTTAGGACTATAATTGAAGAACTAATGTATAAAGCGGGACTAAAGTGAGCAGCGAGTATTAGCAACGTGCAACCTCGTTTTATTTAAACCAATCCAAACATCAAATACTTCACTACAGTGTCAAAATGTTCTGCTATTGCGGTATTTCTTCTATATAAAAGTCTTTTGTTTGAAAAAACACAGTAACATTAATGAATAATCTATCCTCATTACCTTACCAAACCGGGCCGGTAACGAGATCTTTTATTTTTGTTTTCTACTTCAGCCGCCTTCTTCCGGGCATAGCTCGCTCGCCTGTTTCTCCGATTCCGCTCGGCTTGGCAATCCCAACTATTACAATATAGCTGGCGGCTTGAATGCCGTACAAAGTATTTGCCGCAGGCAAGGCATGAGAGTATCGAGCCTTGCGATTCAAAATAGTTTAAATCTTCATCCACCGGTGGTGCAACGTCAGCCACCATTCTGGAAAAGGTGTACCAGCAAATATCGAATACCGATTGAATGTCGGCGCCGTACATCACTTTCCCGGTTTTCTTATCCAATTTCAGCCTCATACGGAAGTCCGGGAACATATCTATCGCTTGGGATACATGGTCATTGTAGTTCTCTAATATACGGGCCTTGTATTCCTCATCATCCTCGTATTGTCGGTATTTTTCAAGAAAAGCGAGACTGTCGCAAAGCCTGCCTTCATAATAAAGATTCCTTGCGTAGTCGATTTCTCCGTAGTATTTAACCCTTCTCAAGGCAAAGTAAAACTCAAATACAGTACCCAGACTGCATAAATCCTTTATGAATTGATTTACATAGAATGCGGCATCTTTCTGAATCAGATCCATGTATGTTATATGGGCAAAGTTTTCGCTATTCAACATTTCATAGAGACTGTCTATATTGTAAGGATGAATATTGTTTCTGCACCAATCCCAGACGGCATCTGTAATCGAAACAGTGCTGTCTGGGTTATTTAATTTTCCGTAAAGATTACACAGACTGACCAATAGCTCCTGTCCGGTAAGCGAATAATCAGTACCGCTTTCCGGAGCATGAAGCCCTGTGAAAACGGGCTTTAATACTTCGCCGTCGTCGTCATAGTCCGGAACATACTCGGGAAATCGCACAGCCCTATATATCATCTCGCCAACGCCGCCAATTTCAACAAAGCCGAGGTTTTCTACCGGCAGTTTTTTCATGGCAATCATCCTTTAAATGTAATCGTTATTGTAAGCGATGAAAATTTAACATCACTTACATTGTATTATACAATGGCATTGAAAACAAGAACAAATTGTAAAACCACTTAATTTCCGGTTCCTTGACAACTGAATAGTCCACCCGCAAGAGATACTTTTGCTGCGTCGCCGCCACGATGGTGAAAGCCGGAGCGCTTCTGCTGCAATCGGATACGAGGAGACCACGATCAGGTGGCTGCCTTAGGAACGGTAGCGAATGGTGGATGTAGAGACTAAAACAACTATCAAGACAAGGAGGAAAGAGAAAATGGAAAAGACGACCATGAGTGTGCAGGAACTGTCGGCACAGATGGGCATTAGTCTGCCGAAGGCCTACGAACTTGTAAAAAAGCCGGGATTTCCAGTCATACGGGTTGGTACGAGAATCCTGATTCCGGTTGAAGCTTTTAAGGAGTGGCTGGTCATAAACTCGGCGCACGAATAATGGCAGCACAAAATGCAGCAGAGAGGAGGTGGACAAAACGGCAAACGCAATGCAGGAACTGATGGATATGAAGATATGGTTTCTTTGGCGCAAAGAAATGGATGGCGACCGTATCAACAAAATTCCCTTTGCTGCTGGCGGTGGGGCGACAGGCACTAATGAAAAATACCGGCACACATGGGTTACCTACGACGAAGCACTTAGCTCACTGACTAAGCAAAGCGCTGCAGGTTTAGGTTTTGTAATACCTAAAGGCTACTTCTTCCTTGACATCGACCACAGGCCTATCACAGATCCCTTCGTACAGATACTGCTTGAACGTTTTAACTCCTATACCGAGCGTTCCGTCAGCGGAAATGGTATTCATATTTACGGTAAGTGTAATTTTGAGAAACTACCGACTTATGCAGACAAAAACGGCAATCCCAGACTAGATAAAGCTTACTATATGAAAAATCCAAGCAATCATTTGGAGCTTTATATAGGCGGACTTACAAATCGCTTTGCAGCCTATACCGGCGATGTGATTCTGAATGAGCCACTTAAAGAAAGCACAGCAGCCATTTTGCTCACTCTCGATAAGAATATGAGGAAGTCCAGGAAAGCAAGATACAGCGAAAAACGTGATGGTGACCGCGCCACTTTTGATATTGTCTGCAATCTCCGCAAACAGAAAAACGGAGATAAGTTCAAGAAACTATATGACGATGGAGATATCTCCGGATATAACTCACACTCCGAGGCTGACGCGGCACTGTGCGCCATGATTGCCTTTCGCACTGGGCCTGATCCTGCTGCTATTGATGATATCTTCCGCAGTTCTGCCCTCTACCGTGAAAAATGGGAGCGTGACGATTACAGAGAAGCCACCATCAATGCCGGTATCGATGCCTGTCATGGCATTTTCCATAAATCCAGGATGGAGCATCCGTACTTCATCAAATTTCACGAACAGACCGGTGAACCCTATGTCAGCGTTCCGCTCCTTGCAAAGTACGTACGCGAGCACCTCCGCTATGTGCTTGTAAGGGATAACGGAAAGCAGGGCCTTTTGAAATATGTCTACGAAAACGGCTGTTATCGGCTCTATGCCGACAATATGCTGATGGGCATTATCAAGCAGTACATCGCAGATTATGACGAGGAACTTGTGAGAATGGGCATCGTCAGCGAAACTTTACAGCATATCACCACTGACCTTAATTATGTTAGCCAGGATGAATTGAACGCCGATGAGGATTTAATCAACTTCAGAAATGGCCTGCTCCGTATCACTGCAGATAACGCCATTCTTGTACCACACTCCCCGGATATCCTCTCCACCATTCAAATTCCGTGCAACTGGACAGGAAGGGAAACGCCCACGCCGGTCTTCGACAGGTATATGCGCACCCTCACAGGCGGAGACAAGGCCATAGAACACCTGCTACTTGAGTTTATCGGTGTATGCATCTCCAACATCAAGGGATGGCGAATGAAAAAAGCGCTTTTCCTTGTCGGCGATGGCGACACCGGCAAATCTCAGCTAAAGAGTCTTGTAGAGCGGTTGCTCGGCAAGGGTAACTTTATAGGAATCGACCTTAAGGAGATTGAAGCGCGTTTCGGCACCGGCGCGATTTACGGCACACGACTTGCCGGTAGCTCTGATATGAGTTTTCTATCCGTAGATGAGTTGAAAACATTTAAGAAAATAACCGGCGGCGACAGCCTATATGCCGAGTTCAAAGGACAGCAGGCCTTTGAGTTCACCTACAACGGGCTGCTCTGGTTTTGCATGAACAGACTTCCCAAGTTTGGCGGCGATGATGGCAGATGGGTCTATGACCGTATTATGGTGGTGCGCTGCCCTAATGTCATTCCAAAGGACAAGCAGGACAAAACACTCCTTGACAAAATGTATGCCGAGCGAGATGGCATCGTCTACAAGGCTGTTAAGGCGCTGCAGGCGGTCATTGCAAACGGGTACAGCTTTTCCGAGCCGGACAGTGTAAGCCTTGCAAGAGAGCAATATATGTCGGAGAACAATACTGTGATCTCCTTCTATGAGGAATGTATGTGCGAGCGGTCAGAAGGCAAGTTTAATGATTCCGCTACAACGAGCCGCATCTACGATGTTTACAGGGCATGGTGCCATGACAACAATAACGGTTTTGCCAAGACAGCCAAAGAGTTCAGAGAGACATTGGCATCCCATCTCGGCTGCACCTTTAAGGAAATGACCGTTCATACCAATAAAGGCACCTATTATAAAAACCTCACTCTCACTATTGAGGCAAAGGAGCAGTACAAGAAGGCTTATGGCTATGACAGTACGGATTTTCTTGCTTAAAAGTGACAGAAGTGACAGTCGAGTGACAGTTCTCACAGGCAACTGTCACCGCGAAAACGCCCATATATCAAGGGTTTCCAGCCACAAGTGACAGTAGTGACAGTCTTTCAAACTTCTTAGCGGGAAAAATAAAGTTTGGAATTGTACAGAGAACAAGGAAAGGATTATGAGCTGTTGTGAGTATGAAATGAAAAGTTCTGTCATTTTTGTCACTTAAGCTATAAAAGCCTTGCTACGAGTCGCTTTTCAGCGTGACAGTTCATCAAAACTACTGTCACTGAACCGTCACTTCTGTCACCGGAAGTATCACTGGAGGGAGGAACAGCTATAGCGATTCATCATGACGAACACTCAGCAATTAGATCTACAGAAAATATCATCAACCGCATTCAAACATCTTAATTTTGAGGAGGGAAAAACATGAATTATCCGCTTATGAAAATGAACAAGGAAGGCACTCTGCTGCGACCGCAGCACACTTATTATTCCGATGAGTATGCCCAAGCCATGTGCGACCTGCATCTTTCCGATGTTGTCATCGAAGACGATAAAGGAAAGTTAAAAATGCGATACCGCCTCCATGCAAAGCATCCTCATACCATTGAAGGTGCTATGGCATATAGCATTCTGTGTCCGAAATGCCACCACCACTTGAAACAGGTGGGAAGATCGCTCAGCTACCATGACCTCGGTCTCTATGCCTGTCCATTCTGCGATAAGATTTAAGGAGGGGAACGCCATGAATTATACTGAAGTCAGAGTATATACCGGTCAGCCGGATTACAGCAAGCACTTCTGGAATGCCATGCGCGGCCAGGAAAGCGATTATTCCGGACTTTCCGAAGGCCGCAGCAGCGAGACGGGTACTTATGTCATGCCAAATGCCACAAATAACAAATATGAAGCAGCCATCATAAGCGAGAGCCTGTTCCGTAAAATCGGCACAACCTTTAACGTATATGAAGGCAGTTATCATATCCTTGCAAAGGAATACGATGACCTTGTGCAATTTGTGCCGGAAGGCGGCGCTATCCCAGTTTTTGACGGACTAAATGATTTCACTCAATACACCGTTGAAAGCCATAAGCTCGCTGTTCTTGTAAAAATGAATTCGGACTTTGTCCGCGATGCCGCATTCGACATTGAAAGCTACCTTGTAAAGCGCCTTGCCAGGAACTTTGCCAAAGCTGAGGACAACGCCTTTATTAACGGTACCGGTGTACAAATGCCGACAGGTATCTTAAACGGTGTAAACGGCGCTGAGGTTGCCTATGCTGTTGATGAAATCACCTATGATGATATAATCCGCCTGTACTTCTCTGTGAAGCCGGAATACCGCAAAAATGCTGTATGGCTCATGAACGATAAGACAGCCCTTGCCCTTCGCACAATGAAGGATGAAGCCGGAAACTACCTTTGGCGCGACAGCGATGATACCATTCTCGGCAAAAAGGTATTTGTCTCCGAGTTTATGCCGGATATGGAGTCCGGGTCAAAGCCTGTTGCCTTCGGTGATTTCAGCTACTACTGGATCATCTGCAGAAGCCCTGTCAGCGTGAGGGCGCTCTCAGAGAAGTTTGCCCTGCTCGACCAGATAGGTTACCTTGCCTTTGAGTTTATTGACGGAAAACTTATCCGCCAAGAGGCAGTGAAGGTAATTCAGAAGAATACTGGAACCAACGGTTAAGACATATGGTGGAAAGGCACAGTGGAAAATCCTGCTGTGCCTTTTCACCTAAAAAAGCACTTTTCAAGATGAAATACACACCAAGTTTATTTCAATTATTCGCATTTTATCCCGGTTGTTCCCTTAATACCCCGTTTGAATTCGCGTTTTTTCGCGCGAAACCCCACGCCCGTTGCACGATCGAAAGGGTGTAAGGATTTGTTACCCCCTACCCCAATGTCAGAAAGGAGGAGTGCCTTATGGCTGAGAAGACCATCTGCGTTACCGAAAAGGTAATCGGTGATACGCTCTACATTATAGAATCAGCAGTCAGCAGCACTGCCAAAGAAACCGCCTATGACAAGCTGAAACGAATGATACTTAACGGCACAGCAAAGCTTGAATTAAATAAGGCTTCTTAAACAAATAACTTGACTTCTTCGCGGCAGTACGGGAACATAGAGTACCGCTTGAAGACTGTCGGAAAGGAGGTAAACATGAATAGCAGGCAGTCTTATACTGCTGTGAAGAATAACGATAAAATAACCGCTCTGTATTGCCGTCTTTCACGAGATGACGAGCTGCAGGGTGATTCTAACAGCATTAAAAATCAGAAGACCATTTTACAGAAGTACGCTGATGACAACGGTTTTACAAACACTGAGTTCTTTGTGGATGATGGCTATAGCGGTACGAACTTCGACCGCCCGGATTGGCAGCGCCTTATCTCCCTAGTGGAAGAAGGCAGGATTGGCACCATCATTGTCAAGGACATGAGCCGTCTCGGAAGAGATTATCTAAAGGTCGGCTATTATACCGAAGTGCTCTTTCCCGGCTCCGACATTCGCTTCATAGCAATAAACAATAATGTTGACAGTGCCAACCAGCAGGACAGCGATTTTACACCGTTTCTTAATATCATCAACGAATGGTATGCCAAGGATACGAGCAAGAAGATACGCGCCGTTTTCAAGTCGAAAGGGCAATCCGGCAAACCGCTTTGCACCAATCCGCCTTATGGCTACATCAAAGACCCGGAAGACAAGACACGCTGGATAGTCGATGAAGAAGCCGCCAAAGTTGTGCGCGAGGCATTCCGCTTGTGTATGCAAGGGTATGGCCCTTCGCAGATAGCCAAGGAATTCACAAGGCGCAGAATTATGAATCCAACGGCTCACGCCAGGAAAAACGGAATCAATATTCCGGACAACAGAGGCCATGACGATGATTATGTCTGGCGAGGCAGCACAATAGTTCATATGCTTTCAAGGCAGGAGTATTTGGGACATACGGTTAATTTCAAAACTTACCGCAAGTCCTATAAGCAGAAAAAGCAGATGAAAAATGACCCGTCGGAGTGGATGATCTTCAAGAATACCCACGAAGCAATTATTGAGGAATCCGTATTCGAAGTAGTGCAAAGAATCAGGGATGGCAGACGCAGGCTCACACCGATGGGTGAAATGCCGCTTCTCTCCGGCATGATGTTCTGTGCGGATTGCGGAAACAAAATGTATCAGGTGCGTGGGCGGGGTTGGGAACATGAAAAAGAGTATTTTGTATGCGCTACCTACCGCAAGATAAAAGGCGGATGCAGTTCACACCAGATACGCAATGCGGTCGTTGAGGAACTGCTCCTTGACGGTATACGCCGCGTAACGGCTTTTGCCAGAGACTGTGAGGACGAATTCGTGGAAATGGTAACTAAGAAAACAAGGTCAGAGCTTGACAAAAGTATGCGTGACAGCAGACGCGAATTGGAACAGGCACAGGCCCGCATCGCCAAGCTGGACGAGATTATTCAAAGGCTCTATGAAGATAACATAGAGGGCAAGATATCCGATGAGCGTTTTACAAAGATGACCGCAAACTATGAAGCCGAGCAGCAGACTCTTGAGAAGCGAGTAACGGAACTGAAATCCATTATGACAGAGGAAAAAGAAAGCGCTCTCAATGTTAACCACTTCCTCTCACTGGTAAGAAAGTATACGGACATAAATGAACTCACAGCCGAGGTTATACGGGAATTCGTTGAAAAAATCTTTGTTTACAAGGCAGAGCGCATTGATGGCCGACGGGTACAGCGTATCAAAATCGTATGGAACTGCATTGGCGAGTTTGAGCCACCGGTTTCTACATCCACCACAAAGAATGAAAAATCGGCATAGCCGGTAAATACATACCAAACTATGCCGATATTTTTCCGGGATTGAGAATCCCTAAGACGCACCCTCAAAACCCGGGGGCTTTTCTATACCTATCCTTAAATCAACTCCGCCGTATATGCACAAGAAGAAATGGTATCCCCCATACCAACTGTACTTACTGGATTGGGTACCACGTGGGCTGGCACAACGAGAACATAATGATCTTCCAGCTCCACAATCCCCTCTTCGAGGAAGTTAGACGGTACTGGTAGTTCAGCTTCCGATGCAAAAATGCGGAGCTGTTCATAACCGATATCAGAGAGGGGTAGCTCTTTGGCCTCTCCTAACTGACCAAGTTTCACATAACCCCCGTACTTTGCCTTAATCGCATTCACTGATGAGCCAAATAGACAGGCTTCCCGTACCTTAGTTGGATCAATGGGATAGGGCTTTTTCAGCAGGACAACATAATAGCCTAGGTTGTGAATCTGGATCCGCTGTACCTGCATGTGACGGAGTAAGGCCAACCCACCAAGATACAAGGTATAAGCGGTCTCTCGTTTGGAAATGGCTTCCATTTCCTTCTGGCAGTCGAAGTCCTCAAGGACCCTCCGGATCTCATTCTCATTAATCCCAAAGCTTGTAATCCCTGTGGAGATCTGTTTTAGCATTAGTGGCTCTAGTTCCCGGGCCTTCATTGGTACATACTCATAGTGAATCAAAAGCTTGGGGTTTTTTGAGCGTAGAAGCTTCAGATCTCTTAAGGTATCAGCCATATATTCCTCGAAGGTACGTCCATCAGCACCCACATGATCAGCATAGTGGTATCCTGCCATAAAGGCCATGTTTAGCATTTCCCCAAGTCTCGGCAACAGATCGATCATCGGTTTAGAAAAACCCATGATCGAACCCGGGGGCCTGGTAGCCAAAATCACCCGATTTGCCCGGGGTGTGGTGAAAGTACCGTTGGGAAACTCAAAGGTAAGCCCTTTTCCGTATTCAAAGATCCAGTTTATCTTCACATCATCATTGGGGGAAGCTGCATCTGTAACTAGCTTGAGTGTGGGAGTCTCCCCTTCAATCACCGGTGTTCTTACAGTAGCAACAAACTGGTTCGCCTGTTTTGGAGCAAGCAGCGGTGTGTACACCACCGACTCCACATCAAGGGCGGCCATTTGGTTAGCAATAATCCCGGCCTGTCCTCCCATGGACTCCACCCCATCGGTGAAAAACCGATCCAGCCAAGTGAGAAGCTCTTCATTTTCTAAAACAATATGAAAGGATTTGCCCTTGGATAGACGATCCTGGAGGACCACAAAAAAAGTTTCCTTGCTGCAGACAGTCCCCACATCGGCAATGGAGGTGCTTTCCACCCGCTGCCAATCTATATCGGGATTACTGTCGATAATCACTTTCATTTTCTCTGGTGTTACATGTACAACCTTGTCTATATTCGTATTAAAGGCAGCAAAGATCCGACCCTTGGGTTCTTGCTGCACCATTTGCGCAACTCGCGACTCCCATACTGCGTTCAATCCAAATCACTCCTTACTGCGAAGTCTAAAGGACAACTCCTATCAGCTTCCTTTACTTCTACAAAGCAAATGTTTTATCCTTCTTGCTGCCCTAGAAGCTTTCTTGCTTCGCTGATAGCTTCTTTGACTTGCTGTGGAGCGGTTCCCCCGTAGACACTTCGGTTATTCAGACTCTTTCTGGGATCCAGGTGGTCGTAGACATCCTGATCCACTAGGGCGCCTAGTTCTTTAAGCTCCTCTAGGCTAAGACTCCATAATTCCCGATTACTCTCGATGCAAAACAATACACAACGACCCACAATTTCATGGGCCTGCCGGAAGGGTACGCCCCGTTTGGCCAGATAGTCCGCCAAGTCGGTGGCCGTAAGAAAACCCTTCTGTACCCCTTGGGCCAGGTTTTCTTTCTTGACCTTCATGGTGGCTAGCATCGGGGCTAGGATCTCCAAACACCCGGTAAGTGTATCTATGGTATCAAAAAGGGGCTCCTTATCCTCTTGCATATCCTTATTATATGCTAGAGGCAGCCCTTTCATCGTCGTGAGAAGACTGACTAAGTTACCATACACCCGTCCGGTTTTGCCCCGAATCAGCTCCGCAAAGTCAGGGTTTTTCTTTTGCGGCATGATGCTGCTGCCGGTAGCGAAGGCATCGTCCATTTCAATGAAACCAAACTCCACAGAGTGCCAGATCACCAGTTCCTCACAAAGCCGACTGAGATTACTCATTAAGATACTGCTTGCACCCATAAATTCCAGTAGATGATCCCTAGCAGAGACCGCATCAATACTGTTAGGCATCGGACACTTAAGACCTAGTTCTGAGGCCACAAAATGTCGATCAATGGGATACCCCGAGCCAGCCAAGGCACCAGCGCCTAAGGGCGACTGATCATTTCGTTTAGCACAATCGGCAAACCGTTCCTTATCCCGTTCTAGCATATGAAAGTAGGCCAGGAAATGATGGGCAAGCAGAATTGGCTGAGCCCGTTGTAGATGGGTATACCCTGGAATAATCGTGTCCTGATGTTCCTCTGCGAGATCGAGTAGGACCGACTGGAGATGATGAATAAGCCCCATGATTCTCTTGATCTCATCCTTTAGGAATAGACGAATGTCAAGCGCCACTTGATCGTTTCGGCTGCGACCGGTATGCAGCTTTTTCCCCAGATCCCCCACTCGTTCAGTCAAAAGGGCCTCAATGTTGGTGTGAATATCCTCTAAACCCAGTGACAGCTGAACTTTGCCCGTAGCAATATCCTGGTCAATATCCTCTAGGGCAGCAATCACCCCTGCCGCCTCGTCGGGGGTAAACACCCCTGCCTGGACTAAGGCCTTCGCTTGCACGATACTGCCTTGGATATCATATTTATACAGCCGCTGGTCAAATTTCAGCGACGCGCCAAATTCATTTGCAAATGCAGCCGCTTCTTTGGTGAAGCGGCCTCCCCATAGTTTACCCACGGTAACCCCTACCTTTAATCATTGCCTTTGAGCATCCGATTGGAAGCCCTTTGGGTCCCTAGGCCAAACAACCGGATGAACCCGGCAGAATCCTTTTGATCATAGTCCCCGCCCGCCTCAAAGGTGGCCAAGGTTTCATCGTACAACGCGTAAGGGGAATAGCGGCTAAGCGGAGTCAAGTTCCCTTTGTAAAGCTGTACCGTAACCGTACCAGTGACATAACGCATGACATCCTCTAGGAAGGAGTCTAGTCCTGCCTTTAGCGGAGTAAACCACTGACCATAATAGACAAGCTCGGCATAGCGATCAGAAACTAGGGACTTAAACTTAGTTACCTCACGATCCAAGGTGAGGCTTTCCAAATGACGTAGGGCAAAGAACAGTAGAGTGCCCCCTGGAGTCTCGTAGACTCCTCTCGATTTCATCCCCACTAAGCGGTTCTCGATAATATCTACACGGCCTACACCGTTCTTGGCGGCAATGTCATTGGCCCGCTCGATGATGGTTACCGGATCAAGTCGCACCCCATCAATTCCTACGGGAATACCTGCCTCGAAGTCAATGCTGATCACCGCTGGATCATCCGGTGCATCCATGGGATCCACCGTCCATTTGAACATGTCTTTTCGGGCCGGGGACTTAGCATCCTCCAAGATGCCACCTTCATAGCTAATATGCCAGAGATTACCGTCCATACTATAGGGTTTTTCCTTGGTAGCCTCCACAGGGATACCCCGGGTTTTGGCATAGTCAATGGCCTGCTCCCTTGAGGCAATATCCCAGATCCGCCAAGGGGCGATGATCTCAAGCTCTGGCCCTAGGGCCTGGAAGGTTAGTTCGAATCTAACCTGATCGTTTCCCTTACCAGTACAACCATGACAGACCGCAGTAGCACCCTCAGCTTGGGCCAATTCCACCTGTTTCTTGGCAATAAGGGGTCGACCAATGGCGGTTCCCAGATAATACTGCCTTTCATACAAAGCTCCCGCCCGGAGGGTGGGAAAAGCATAGTCCCTAATAAACTCTTCTTTCAGGTCATCGACAATTACCTTGGCTGCGCCACTTTTATAGGCCTTCTCCTGCACCTTATCCCAATCCTCTTCTTGGCCTAGGTCCGCAGCATAAGCAATTACTTCATAGTTGTAATTCTCATTCAGCCAAGGGATAATAATCGATGTATCTAGGCCTCCCGAATAGGCTAAGACTATTTTCTTACTCATTTTTGCTTCCTCCTTGTTTTAGGCCCGTCCTTTTAGGATCTTCTCTAAGACGGTAATCACCAAGTCAATCTCTTTTTCGGTCACAATCAGTGGAGGTAGGAATCTTAAGGTGCTTGCTCCCGCGACCCCCACCAAAACCCCGGCGTTTAGGAATTCCGCCACGACCTCCCGGGCGGGAAAGGTCAAATCAACACCGAGCATTAACCCAAGGCCCCGGACACCTGTTACCAGATTAGGCCACTGGGACTGTACTTCCTCTAAGCGATTCTTGAAATATAATCCTTTATGCTCAACCTGGGCCATGAGGCCCTCCCCAGTGAGTACCTCCATCACCGCCAGGGCAGCCTTACAGGCTACCGGATTCCCGCCAAAGGTCGAGGCATGGGTGCCAGGAACAAAGCTTCTAGCCACCTGTGCCTTGGCCAGTACCGCCCCGATGGGAATGCCACCGCCTAGGGATTTAGCCAAGGTGACAATATCCGGGACTAAATCATAGTGTTCGTAGGCAAAAAGTTTGCCTGTCCGACCTAGTCCTGCTTGAACCTCATCCAAAATCAAGAGTATATCCTTTTCTTGACACAGCTTTGCCACAGCCTGGAGGTAATCATAGTCGCAGGGCCGTACGCCCCCTTCCCCTTGGACGGGCTCAAGCATAATGGCGCAGGTCCGATCCGTAATGGCTTCCTGTAAAGCGTCCAGGTCATTTAACGGAACATAGCTAAAACCAGGCGTCAAAGGAGCAAAGCCCTCCTGGTACTTTGTCTGACCTGTGGCCGTCACCGTGGTAATGGTACGGCCATGGAAGGACTTTTCGGCAGTAATCACATCTGCCCGACCAGCGCCGTATTTATCATAAGAATAGCGTCGGGCTAACTTAATCGCCCCTTCATTGGCCTCTGCTCCACTATTGCAGAAAAAGGCCTGATCCAGTTTGGCCAATGTACACAGGACCTGGGCCAATTCCGCTTGCTGTTCAATATGATATAAATTCGAGCAATGCATCAGGGTTTGCACTTGCTCTGTGACCGCCGCCACCACCTTGGGATGGCAGTGGCCTAAGTTGCAGACTGATATACCCGCCAGAAAGTCTAAGTATTCCTTCCCCGATGCATCCCACACCGATGTTCCTTTACCCTTAACCAACGCCAAGTCAAACCTAGCATAGGTGGGCATCAGGTACTGGTTAGTCTTGGCCTTGGTCTTCTCAAAGGTCGTCTTCTCCACGTTTAGTCCTCCTTAGTAACCATGGTGCCAATCCCCTGATCGGTGAAAATCTCCAGTAATAGAGAGTGGGGTTTTCGTCCATCAATAATATGGGTCCTGGCCACGTTATGTTCAAGGGCATCAATGCAGGCGGTGACCTTAGGAATCATGCCGCCACTGATCTGCCCGCTTTCAATCATCAGTCTGGCCTTGGCAATACTCAGCTGACTGATGAGGCTCGCCGGGTCATCACCACTACCGAAGATTCCCTCTACATCGGTAAGCATGATCAATTTCTCGGCCCCTAATGCCACTGCCAGTCGACCAGCAACCAGATCCGCATTAATATTGTAGCTTTCCCCATCTGCACCGATCCCCACCGGAGTAATCACTGGGATGTAGCCATTCTCAGTGAGGGTATTGACGATGCTCGGATCAATTTGGGTAATCTCTCCTACATAACCAAGGTCCCTTTTGCCGTTTTGCATTTTCTCTGCGTGAATCAGGTTACCATCCTTACCACAAATTCCGACCGCCTTGCCACCGTTTTGGTTAATGAGACTGACGATCTCCTTGTTAATCTTGCCCACAAGGACCATCTCCACGATCTCCATGGTTTCCCTATCGGTCACCCGCATTCCATCCACAAAACAGGGTTCCTTACCCATTCGTTTCATCGTGCTAGAGATGGCAGGGCCCCCTCCATGAACCACCACTGGATTAAGTCCCACATAGCGCATCAGGATTAAATCCAGTGCCACCGCTTCCCGCAGGGAATCATGGGTCATGGCGGCACCACCGTACTTAATTACAAAGGTCTTCCCAAAGAAGTTGCGGATATATGGTAACGCCTCGATTAATACATTTGCCTTCTTAACTAGTTGGTCCAACCAAACAGCCCTCCTACGTTCGATAGTGTGCATTTATCTTCACATAATCATAAGTCAAATCGCAAGTCCAAGCAGTAGCTTCCGCTGGGCCCTGCTTTAGATCTACCGTAATCACAATGGTCTTTTGACTTAGAATCTCCTTTGCTAGTTCCTCGTCAAACTCCAATCCCCCACCCTGTTGGGCTACTTGCAGATTACCAATGAAAACGTCTGTTTTCCAAGGATCAAAATCCACTCCAGCGTAACCTGCGGCACACAGGATCCGGCCCCAATTGGCATCTTCACCAAACATTGCAGTCTTCACTAGGTTAGATTCCGCAATGGACTTGGCTATTTGCCTGGCCTGCTTCTCGGTGGGTGCGTTTTGGACCTTGATCTCGATCATTTTCGTAGCCCCCTCACCGTCTTTAACAATATCCTTAGCTAGTTTCTCGGTGACCTGTGCTAAGGCTTTGCAGAAAGCGGCAAAGGAGTCATCTTCGCAGGTGATCCGAGGATTACCCGCGGCCCCATTGGCTAACAACATCACCGAATCATTCGTCGAGGTGTCACCGTCGACGGTAATCATATGGAAGGTGCGGTCAACACACATCTTAAGGGCCCGATCTAACAGTTCCGGTGCGATATCCACATCGGTGGTTACAAAAGCAAGCATGGTGGCCATGTTAGGATGAATCATCCCAGAACCCTTGGCCATCCCTCCCACCCGAATGGTGTGACCTTGATGGACATACTCCACTGCAATTTCTTTGGCGAAGGTATCGGTGGTCATGATCGCCGATGCGGCATCACATCCTCCATTCTCGGATAGTCTAGCTGCAGCTTCCTCAATCCCAGACTCGATTTTCTCGATGGGCAGGGACTGACCAATCACTCCGGTTGAAGCAACCAGTACTTGATCCTCACTTAGACCGAGAACCTGGGCTGTTTTTTTAATCATCTGCCAGGCCTTGGCCAGTCCATCGGGACCTGTACAGGCATTGGCATTACCACTATTTACTACTATCGCCTGGATGTGTGGCCCCTTGGCCAATTGCTCCTTGCAGACTTGAACAGGAGCTGCCGCCACTAGGTTCTTTGTGAACATTGCTGCGGCCACCGCGGGATGCTTTGTAAAAACCAAGGCAAGGTCAGTCCGTTTCTTTTTTATTCCGCTGTAAACCCCTGCAGCAACATACCCCGTTGCCGCAGTGATTCCCCCTTCAATTAACTTCATAGGCTAAGTTTTCCTCCTCTATGGAAGTAAAGCTGTGGAAAGAAGTCCCTCGGTTTCGGGACGCCCAAATAAGAGATTCATGTTCTGAATAGCCTGCCCGGCGGCACCCTTTCCGAGATTGTCAATAACCGAGAGAATGACAACCCGTCTCATGCGGGGATCCACCCGGAGGGTCATATCACAGAAATTGGTGCCGTAAACCGCCTTAGTCTCAGGATTCCCCTCGGTTAAGACCCGCACAAAGTAGGCATCAGCATAGAAATCCTGGTAAAGATCAAATAGTTCCGATTCATTAACATCCACCACTAGCTTCCCGGAAATGGTACTATGAATACCCCGGGTCATGGGGACTAAGTGGGGCGTAAAGGTAAGCATAGTCTCCTGGCCGGCTAAGGCGCTTAGCTCCTGTTCAATTTCCGGTCGATGCCGATGGGAGATAAGTCCATAGGCCCGTAGATTCTCAGTACACTCAGGATAATGATACATGGGCTTTGCTGTAGCGCCAGCACCCGAGACTCCTGACATGGAATCGGAAACGATACTAGCAAGGTCTAGATAACCCTTACTTAATAGGGGAGCTAATCCGAGGATGATACTAGTGGGATAACAACCGGGATTAGCCACCAGATCTGCCCCTTTGATCTGTTCTTTATACAACTCACAAAGACCATAGACCGCCGTCTTAGAAAGCTCAGGGCAGACATGCTCTATCCCATACCATTCTTCGTATATTTTTACATCTCGGAAACGAAAGTCAGTACCCAGATCAATTAGCTTAACTCCTCCGGCCAACACCTCTTCCGCTAATGCCATACAGCCCCCATGGGGAACTGCTGTGAATAAACAATCACAGTTCTCCTTGATCATCTCTGTATTAATCTCGGAAGATTTAAGATCCAAGTGACGGAAGGCTGGTGTCGCTTTGCCCAGGGGTTCCCCCACATATGTACGGGACCCGGCATAGGTCACCTTAGCAAAGGGGTGATTTAACAGCAGCCGAATAAGCTCTCTGCCTGCATAACCAGATGCGCCAATAATTCCTACTCTAATCAACTGTAACCATCTCCTACTTCGAGCTGCTCATAATTATACCAGAAGTACGTATAAATATGCAATAGGCATTTTGCATGTTTGCAACTATCTCAGAATATCATACAGGCCCTGTGGATGCAATATCGCTTGACAAAGACGCTTCTACGCTTTAGGATATATCTGAACATATGAACACTCATTCATATGTTTGGGAGGGGGGGGGAAAACCGATGCAAGAAAAGGACGTTTGTGATAGCTTGCATCTACATCAGGACATTCTCCAAAAGATGCAAGGAGAAGTCCTTTCCGATGAACTTGCGATAAAACTAGCTGAGACCTTCAAAATCCTAGGGGATCCCACCCGGGTACGGATTATCCATGCCCTTTTTCAAAGACCACTTTGTGTTTGCCATATTGCAAATCTTTTAGGGATCTCCCAGTCGGCGGCTTCCCATCAGCTGCGCTCCTTAAGGAATATGCGGATCGTCAAGTACTATCGGGATGGGAAAAACGTGATCTATAGTTTGGATGATGAGCACATTGTGGGTCTTTTCCGCGAGGGACTAGAACACATCATGCACAATTAAGAAGGTGATTGTTATGGCGCATAAAGAATTGGTTTACAGTTTTCACGGGCACGCATGTCCAAGCTGCCAAGCCCTTGTTATTGAAGCAATTGGCGATTTACCTCGGGTTCACTCCGTCAAACAGAAGGGACAGCGGTTCACCTTGGTTGTAGAGGAACCGGGGCCCACCCTGCAGGAAATCCGCTCGGTGGTGCAAACTATTGAACCTGGTCTAGACGTAGTAGAAGAAGAACACCATCATGAAACAAAAGGTGCGCTATGGGAACTGGCAGTTGCCCTTCTGCTTACACTGATCGCCTTCGGACTTAGGTCCCCGGCCAGGGAGATCGCTTTTGTCCTTGCATATATTGCGGTGGGATATCCCGTAGTGCATACTGCATTGGCTGGCCTATGCCGGGGAAACCTGTTCAATGAGAATACATTAATGAGTATTGCCACCATTGGTGCCATCTTTTTGGGTAATCATCTGGAGGCAATTGCCGTCATGTTCTTTTACCGGATTGGTGAGCTTTTGGAACACTTGGCAGTACATCGGTCCCAGAAATCGATCTCTTCCCTTTTAGAACTATGGCCTGAGAAGGCAAACTTAGTCAAAAACGGACAAATCCAGGAGGTGGATCCGGACCAACTGCAAATTGATGATGTCATCATCATTAAGCCCGGCGAGAAGGTCCCTACCGATGCATTGATCCTGGAAGGCTACTCCAAAGTGGATACCGCTGCTCTAACCGGTGAATCAATGCCCAAGGATATGGCCGTACAGGATACCCTACTCAGTGGAATGGTTAACCTAAGCTCGGTACTAAAAGCAAAGGTTATCCGGCCGATGAACGAATCCGCGGCGGCAAAAATTGTGGAGCTTGTGGAAGAAGCCCGTAAACAGAAGGCGCCTACAGAGAAGTTCATTACCCGCTTCGCCCGGTATTATACACCGGTGGTGGTGGCCTTGGCGCTGGCAATTGGCGTAGTCCCACCCCTAGTAGGATTTGGCGAATTTCCCCAATGGATTTACCGTTCCTTAGTCTTTTTGGTAATTTCGTGTCCTTGTGCTTTGGTGCTTTCGATTCCCTTAAGTTTCTTCGCGGGCATCGGCAAAGCAGCTTCTGAGGGAGTACTAGTACGGGGTGGCAATTACCTAGAGGGGCTATCTAAACTGGATACCATCGTTTTCGATAAGACAGGTACTCTAACCACAGGTGAGTTTCACCTAAGCGGGATCCACCCCCAGAATGACTTCACTCCCGAGGACCTATTGCGGTATGCGGCCTATGCCGAAAGCTTCTCCAATCACCCCATCGCTCAGTCTATCCTATCCGCTGCAGCGTTGGAGGGACCCCTCCTAAATGAGAAGATTATTCATGAGGAAATACCGGGGATGGGAATCAAAGCTGTGAAGGACGGCCAAGAGATCCTGGTGGGAAATGAGAAACTCATGGATTACTTCCAGGTACCCTATGCAACCGGAGTTTTAGGAACGGCTGTTCATGTGGCGGTAGGTGGTAAGTATGCGGGTTGGGTGGGCGTTGCTGATACAATTAAGAAGAACACCCAGGAAGCCATACAGTTACTACGTAAAGAGGGCGTAGGGCGCATGGTCATGCTCACAGGTGATGCTTCCCACTCCGCCCAGACTGTGGCTACAAAACTCGGGCTTGATGAATTTCACGCCGAATTACTCCCTGCGGATAAGGTGGACCACCTTGAACGATTACTGAGTACAAGCAATGGTACCACCGCCTTCGTGGGTGACGGAATCAATGATGCGCCGGTATTGGCCCAAGCCGATATCGGGATTGCTATGGGGCAAGTGGGCTCCGATGCCGCGGTTGGCACTGCCGATGTGGTCCTCATGCATGACCAGCCCGGTCAACTGGTTCTCGCGGTGCAAATTGCCAAGCAAACGAAGAGGATCGCCCAGCAAAACATCGCCTTTGCCTTAGGTGTAAAGGTTTTGGTGCTAATCCTGGGAGCCTTCGGTCTATCCACGCTTTGGGAAGCCATCTTTGCTGATGTTGGTGTGACACTACTTGCTGTGCTAAATGCCATGAGAATCGCTAGGTTTGAACCAACCGGTGTCTGCATAAGATCATAATCGTGTGTATTTTGGTGACAAAGTATTTCATGGGAAAGCCCCTGCTCAGTGTAGTAGGGGCTTTTTACTTCGATAGAGCAATCATGCCTGGGCCATAGTTCAGTCTCTTCCCAAAGATAGAACGCCAATTCTTCACCTCCAGGAAGAAGTCGGTTTCCCTTGTCCTGGCATTTGGTGGCATGGACTTTCCTGTAGAAAATAGCACCTGGAGCCTTAGCAAACGGTATCGAATAAGACCGCAATACAGGAGGCATAGGAATCGAGTAGCCTATTAGACAATAGCGGGACTAAGACACCTTACGTCGACATTCCCCCAGAGGATATCCGAAAACAGGTATGGCGCTTGTCGGCTGGTTTTGGTCAGTCTGGTGAGAATGGTAGATATGATGATGGTGGGAAGGCTAGGAGCGGCATCCATTGCCGCAATAGGCTTTACCAACCAACCGGTATTCTTTTTGCCTGCAATACTCAGGGCCCTTAATGTTGGCACTACAGCCCTGATTGCCAGGTTCATCGGTGCCGGCCGCGCTGATCGGGCCAATGATACACTAAGGGTTAGTCTAGCTATCACCCTATTCCTTGGTGCTCTTTTGAGTATCATCAGCTAGCTTACCGCTCCACGGATCATTATCGCCATGGGTGCAGAAGACGATGTGCTTCCCTTCGCCACTTCTTATATGAGGATCATCTCGTTGGGTATGCTATTTACAGCCGGCTCCATGGCATTGACCTCGGCACTAAGAGGGGCCGGAGACACTAAGACGCCTATGACCATCAACTTAGTCGCAAATGGGGTCAATGTCATTGGAAATTTCGTGCTGATTTATGGTCATCTAGGATTACCAGCCTTGGGGATAAACGGTGCCGCTATAGCCACAAGTATTGCTCGGGTTGTATCCTGCCTTATGGCCTTATACGCAGTGATGAACCGAGGCTCACTTCTTCGCCTTTCTCTGGCCCCTCCTTATAAAGTAGAACTGGGCTTGTTGGAACGGCTCTTTCAAATAGGGCTTCCAGCAACAGGAGAGCAGCTTGCCCTAAGGACAGGACAAATCCTCTATCTACGGATCGTAGCAGGGCTTGGTACTACCACGGTTGCTACCCATCAAATAGGCATGAATATCCTGTCTCTTTCGTTCATGCCAGGTCAGGCCTTTAGTATCGCAGCAACTACCCTAGTAGGACAACAACTAGGTACTAAGCGGCCGGATATTGCTGAACAGTGTGCATTAGAGACACGAAAGCTAGACATGTTGGTTTCAGGTGCTGCTGCATTATTCTTTTTCTCCTGCGGCTCCTTGATCGCCCGGCTATACACCACAGAGCAAGAGATAATTAGTCAGACCGCTATGGTACTTGAAGTAGTCGCTCTCATTCAACCTGCTCAATCCACCCAGTTCAATCCTTACTGGAGGATTGAGAGGTGCAGGAGATACACGGTGGCCTCTGGTTTCCAGCTTTGTTGGTATCCGGGGTGTCAGGGTCGCTGTGGGATATCTATTGGTAAACCATCTACACCTCGGTCTTTTCGGAGCCTGGATGGGGATGGCACTGGACCAATGCACACGCTCAGTCTTGATTTACACCAGATTTAAGCAGGGCAAATGGTAGACAATTAAAGTGTAGTAAGGGAAGACTGCCTCAAGGAAGTATCAGAATGCTGCCAAGATTATGATGGCACCCGGATTCGTCCAAGAGGATTGCCCAGGATGACTACTGGATGTCTGTTAATCTTACGGAGAAATTGCTACTCTTATACCATCTCTCCAAGCAACTTGAACCATGGATTCTACCTGTGTTAAGATAACATTAATTGACTGCTATGACCGACGATACCCGCTCCTTTGCGTTATGTAAATCCTGTCCCCGGAGCAGAGATCGGATACCTGTGCAGGCCCATTTTGGAGGCTGGTTTTTTCCCCGAACCAATGAAACCCAGAGGCGCCCAAAGGTGGGCCTCCAATCTCACTCAGAATAGGGTCCTGACCCTAGGGAGGTACCTCGATGTACTTTTGCGTCAGCAATCTATCCTATGCCTATAAAAAAACCCGAGTCTTACACAACGTCTCCTTTTGCGGAAGCAAAGGCGAGACGATCGGTCTCATTGGTGCAAATGGTGCAGGAAAAACAACGGTCATCAAGAACATAACCGGCTACCTCACCCCAAGCACAGGTAAGATTACATTAAATGGAACTGATATAGGTTCCATCAAAGATACCGATTTCCCCATATCCTATATTCCGGATACCCCTGTTTTCTATGAAGAGTTGTCGCTACTTGAGCATCTACACCTTACGAAGGCATTGTACCCTTCGAATAAAAGAGAAATTGCAGAACTGTTGGTACTGTTCGAGCTGGAGGAGCACATACACAAGATACCCTCGGCTCTTTCAAAGGGAACAAGGCAAAAACTCATGATTGCAATGGCGCTATTGCGCAGCTACACTATGCTACTGGCGGACGAGCCGTTTTCGGGACTTGACCCAAAGCAAATCGCCCTTTTGAAACATCTCTTCGCACAACATAAGAAACAGAATAAGCTTGTCATCCTTTCCACCCATCTCCTTGATGTGGCAGAGAATATGTGTGACCGCTATGTGCTGCTACACAAGGGCGCGGTGTTGGCCGATGGAACGAAAACAGAGCTTGCTGAAAAGGCAGGGATTGCCAATGATGCTTCCATGGAAAGCATATATCTCGAATTGGTGAACAACCTTGCATAGCGTATGTAAATTGATCCTTAGGAACAAGCTGCGGTTGTTTTGGGGAATTCTACGCCATTACTGGACTGTTGTTGTTGCTATGCTCGTAACTGTGGGCCTACTTGTGTATCGGCTTCCTTCAACAGTCATCAAGTTTTGCAGCGGTGGCCCCGTTGCCACAATCTTTCTCTGTGGGTTTATCGCTGTCATCACTGCATTTCGCGTTTTCGTAAACGGAAATCCTGTTGTCAAACTAGATGCAGCAACGGTGCATCATGTCCGCAACACGCACCTGTTCTCCGAGATATTGTTGATGCATTACTTGCTCATCATCTGCAAGAAGGCACTGTTCTCCTTTGCCCTGGCATATGTTGTTTCGGGATTGCAGTTCAACACTGTTTTCTGGTTATACTTCTGTCTTTTTGGAACCTATCTTACCATTGCAGATTCTCTCGCATGGATTCTTTATCATAACGGGCGCATTATCCTATGGGTAGCCCTCGTCTACCTAACAAGCACCGTATTACTGTTCCTACCGTCAGTCTTCTCAGCAGCAGCACTGGGGCTGCTTATCATCGGTTGCCTGGCATATGTCTGCTGTTTTTTAAAGCTGGACTATGCCAAATATGAGGAACAACTGTGTTACATCGATGAAACCATGGCAGCAACAAGCCGAAAAGACTATGCCGAAATGGTACGAATTGTTGAGGAGAACCGACCCCAAACCGTATCCGGCGTCAAGCTATTTATGTTTCCGCTGCGAAGAAATACTGTATTCATCTACAAGAGTCTCATCGAAATACTGCGTTCACATAGGCAGATTTGGATCTTCCTTGCCCTCCTGTTTGCTCTCGGCGTTGTCATAGTGAATACCAGGATACTATCGTTCCTGTCGCTTGGTGAAGACCATTTGATGTCTACAATAGTTGCTACCTATTGCATCGTAACCGTAGCCATCACTGCATACGAAATACCTGCAAAGCAGTACAGGACGCTTTTGGACAAAAGAGCGTTGGGACTATTCATACCGTTATCCAAAGAACGGATATTGCTTCAGCATCTTATACCTCATCTGATCTTAAATGGGCCTTTTGCCGTGTTAATTAGTGTGTGTTTCTCTAAGATGTCTATTTACACAGTGGCACTGTGGATGATTCTCTGTATTGCTTGCACCGGAATAGTCTGGTCAAAGACACTCACCAGCAGGAAAAGCAATGCTGTACGATTGGTGCTTACTATTTTGCTGATAACCACAATTTTTACTTATGTTGAGTTGCTATAGAGATTTACTCCTTGTTCCCGAAGCGC
Organism: Limnochordia bacterium; assembly: GCA_023230925.1. Classification (NCBI taxonomy): domain Bacteria; kingdom Bacillati; phylum Bacillota; class Limnochordia; species Limnochordia bacterium. Next base: position 10,693 of record JALNWK010000026.1, on the reverse strand, counting down.
TGATATTGAACTCCCCATAGCTTGAACCATGGATCCCACCTGTGTTAAAATACTGTTAGTTGATTCTGCTAGTACTTGCCCAGAGATTAGCCATTCTGGTAGGAGGATGTTTACTTGTCAATTAAGAGCGTACATAAAGCCCTAGCCGTACTTGAGGCTGTAGCCAAGGAAAGAGATGGGCTCACTGCCCAAGAGATCAGTTCTCAGTTAGATCTTCCCTATGCGACGGCACACCGTATCCTATCCACTTTGCATAGCGCGGGTTATCTGTCCTTTCAGAAGGCCCATAAAGTGTACCGTACTGGACCACGTTTACTCAATCTTTACGGTTCGGTAACCCAGCAAGACCAGTTAGGACGATTGGTCTATCCTCCTTTGTCAAAGCTAAGCCACGATACTAAGGAGACAGTACACCTGGCAATACGGCACGTTAATGAAGTACTGTATCTAGAAACCATTCTACCCCCTCACTCCTTTGTTATGTATACACCCGCGGGCTCCCGCTCACCCATCCATTCCACTGCCTTAGGAAAAGCGATGGTTGCCTTTAGTGCCGATGAGGAGATCGAAACCCTTCTTGAAGACTATGAATTCCAGCGTTTCACTCCGAATACAATCGGGTCTGCGGATGAATTGTGGGCAGAGATTCACCAGATTAGACAAGTAGGATATGCAATTGACAAAGAGGAGAGCTCCATTGGAGTCCGTTGTATTGCCTCTATTGTGGCGAACCAGGCTGGTTATCCTGAAGCGGCGATCTCCGCATCCGCATCGGCAAACCGCCTTGATAGTGAACAGACCATCACAGAATTTGCTGTAGTGGTATGCGCGGCTTGTAGAGAGGCCTCAAAGGCGATTGGCGGAATGCTTGGCCCGGATCCTAAGCTATGGTATGAGGAGTTACTAAAACACCGCGGGTTTGGCACAGCCTAGCTGATACAGTGTTTTTTGGTTTTGATACTATCTGGGCCTTCGGCATGTGTTCCTGTCTCATATGAGAAGAGCCTGTGGTGCATGTAATAGGAGCCCGGATTAGCCACTTCAGAGCTTGGGGTTTATACAGTCTAGGTCTGGGAGATAAGTTTATTCACATACTCCCACGACCTAAATCATTAGTTTAAACGGGACATAGCCTTGGTTCGTCTTGTTCTCTCAGGTTAATCCAACCCCGAGGTTTACCTAGCGCATCCAAACACCTTCGTTTAACCCGTACTTTAGACTCCGATTAAATAATATCTAACGCTGCAAATATCATGGCTAAAGGCACCTACCTGGCTTGAATTGTGAAGTAAGCGTTGGTAGTTGATTCCATAGCTTCTGCTTAGTCTAGTAATCCCCGCGCAAAACTCAGAAGTCCTCTAATTGTCGTCGTATGCTTTCTGCAATAGATGACTCCACCTGAACCCCCAGGCCCCTTAGGCCAAGTAAGACTGCCCCTCCATCTCCGGATAACACCGGGGGAATAACCCTCATCTTAGGCATTCTTTCGCGTATCTCCCTTTCAAAGGGTTCAAGGACCCACTTACCTGCCTTAAAGACACCACCGACATAAGAACACATCAGGTCATCTTCCCCTAGGTCTGCGCTAACTGCTAGGACCGAGGAAGCAAGATGTCTCGCCACCTGAGCTAGAAGATCAATTGCCCGTTGATCACCTAAACTTGCAGCTGCACTTACAATCGGAGCAAGGGAAGCAATCATGGGTCTTGGCTCCGCCTCTGAGTAAAGGACTCGATGCATATCCCACAAGCTCTTGCAAGCAAATTGCTCCAGCAATATTTCGCGGATTTTGGTTGAGGGTCCTCGACCATCCTCAGCTTGAGTCGCAAGGGAAAGGGCCTGACGACCAATCCAATAGGCACTACCCTCATCCCCCATCAAAGGACCCCACCCCCCTGCAATAGCAGTACCCCCCTGCTTTCCCCGTCCATAGGCGATTGCGCCTGTTCCAGCAATCACAATAATGCCCGGTTGACCAATGAGGGCTCCTTCGTGAGCGGTAACACTGTCATGAACGAAAACTACTTGTGGTATGAAACCGAGGACAGAACGAACCGTCTCCTCCATTAAAGGACACCCTCCGGTCATACCTAATGCAGCTAAGTCAACATTTGCCCGAGACAGATCTGCTTGAGCAAGGGCTGCATCTAATGAGGTGAGTATCGCTTTACGGCACTTGGCGGGTCCCTCCGGATGGTAAATGGGAATGATTCCTTCCCCTCTGAAAACACTTAGGATATGTCCTGTCTCATCAGCAATGATGCAGATGGTAGAGGTCCCTCCACCATCAAAGGCAGCAATGTAACGCATTAACCCGACCCCTTTTTACTGTGCGTACTGATATACGACACAAACCTTTTGGTAATCAACCATGGATTAGTGATCGCGGTACCTACTACCACCGCCCAAGCGCCTAATTCCAGAGCTTTCCCTACATCCTCCCGGGTCCAGTAGCGTCCTTCGGCAATCACAGGGACTTTGCATCTTTTAGCAATACCCTGGACAAGATCCAGATCCGGTCCACTGATCTTAGAGCTATAGGGTGTATAACCGGAAAGGGTAGTCCCGATTACATCAAACCCGAGTGACTCAGCTTGTATGGCCTCATCTAATGTAGAGATATCCGCCATAGCCAGCTTTCCTGCCTGGTGCACTAGTTTTACTAGCTCCCGTACACTATCTGGACTTCCTTGTCCAGGCCTTTTTTGACCCGTCGCATCAATAGCAATAATGTCGGCACCAGCGGCGATAACTCGCTTTACCTCTTTTTTTGTGGGCGTAATATATACAGGCGAATCCGGATAGACCTCCTTGATCAACCCAATCATCGGGAGGGACACATGTTGCTTGATTGTTCTGACATCCTCTTCTCCTTCAGCACGAATCCCTACAGCCCCACCTAATTGAGCAGCCTTGGCCATAGCAAGCATGTAGTCTGCCCCACTTAATGGATTGTCCCCCCGGGCCTGACAAGAAACAACTAACCCGCCTCTTATTCCCTGCAAAAATGCTCCCATCATGATGATTCCACCCTATAGATTAGCTGCGTGCGCTCCTGGTTTCAGAAATTCAAACAAACCTATGGCGTCCATGGCCTTTCTCAATTCGCTGAGCTCGCTATCAGACAATGCAACAAGGGGTAACCTCGAGGGACCACAATCAATTCCAAGAAACTTCATCATGGACTTGATGGCTGGTTGACCCCCAAACCGAGCCAAAACCCGGATCATATCGCCGGCAACACCTTGGAATTCTCTGGCCCGTTCCAGATCACCCTGCCCATATGTCCGGACGACTTGGCGATATATGGGTGCTGCAAAGTTGTAGGTACTACCAATAGCTCCCTTGGCACCCATCGCCAAGGCTCCGAGCATCATTTCGTCAACTCCAAACAAAACATCAAATCGACCGCGGGCAAATCTCACACATCCTTGGAACTCATGTAAAGTCGGTGCACTATACTTGATACCAGCTAGGTTCGGAATGCGCTCTGGTGCCCTCTGCAGAAACTCAATCATATCTAAATCACAACCGGTTAATGCAGGAATGTGATAATAGAAAAACGGAAGAGATGGACAAACCCCGGCTATCTCAGCAAGGCACTCGATGAGCACCTCCAGGGAACCGCACTTGAAGTAACTTGGTGGCAAGGCAGCTATGGCATCAACACCTACCTGCGCTGAATGTCCGGCAAGCTTCTTGGCTTCCTGCAAAGAGTCATGACCAACCTGGGTAATAACCGGAATTCGTCCGGATGAGGCATTAACGTACGCCTCCACAGTCTCGCATCGTTCCTCAGTGGTTAAGGATGGACCTTCGCCTGTACTGCCGCACACATACATACCACTGATCTCTTCGCGAATGAGGTGTTCAACGATAAGTGGTACCTGCTTTAGGTTTAAGGAGCCATCCTGATGCATTGGAGTAAACGTCGCGGCAATCAAACCTGATAATCTATCTGAAACCGTCACGATATAATTCCTTCCTTCCTGCTCTACGCCTGCTAAATGGTCTTCCTTGCTAAGACATCTAGTTCCTCAAGTCTGAAGCGAACCGCCAGAATATATGGTTCTTCCCCTTCGATCCAATGCCCGTAGGTAACTGTAACGAAAGTACCGTCGGGCAACAGCTCCAGACCCGGGTAAGCACAATCCCCGTCATATTTGTTATCCTTTAATCTGACTCGGTACTGGCCATCCCCACCATGAACGAGATCATCATAGGTACCAACCCAAGCAATCCAATCGCCCCATGTCGGCGAGTCCTTGGCCGTATCCCTAAAGGTGACAACCAGTCGTCCATCTAGGGCATAGCGTGCCACGTGTCGATCTCCGGTTAAGGCTAGGGAGACCTGCCTAGGCTCGGACCAGGTCGCACCCTCATCATTACTGAAGACCACGAAGGAATGATACTGTTTACTGTTTTCCCGAAGCAGCAAGGCAATCTGCTTACCATCGGGTGAGCGCACGGCACCTGGTTCGCATAGGTGCGCATCAGGAAGCTCCGCAACAGCAATTGGTTCGCTCCAGGATAAACCGCCATCTTCGGATGTACACATGAACACTTGAAAACCAGCCCATTTCCCGGCATTATGCAGATATCGACCATCATCATGAAAGAATGCGGCATAATGTCCTTTGCCAGTCAGTAAAGGAATCACGCTGGCCATGGCGACTATGCCCCCAAAATCTCCGATTGGGGTAAGTTCAGACCAAGTCACTCCGTCGTCCTCGGAAACAGCCATACGAATCGGATACAGCCCAGAAAACAGGATCAGTCGTCTGGTTCCGTTAGCATCGATAACTCGATGAATCGTAGGGGTTTCCTTACTGGTCTTGAAACTCTCCGGCACAGGAAGTCGCTCCGACCAAGTTAGCCCGGTATCGTTACTCTTTTTCAAGATGATCGGACCCTTGCCATGACCCTTGGGATAGACAGTGAGTATTGTCCTTTGGTCCTCCAAGAGCACCGTCGTTGGATGACCAAGATATTGCCCAGGTTCTCGGTCTACGACCACCTGTCGCTTTACATCTTCATCTAGATCAATAAATCGCGTGTTAAACATATCGGGCACCCTTATCATCCCCTCATTTGGTCTATAGGCTTATCTGGCAAGCCCTCTTTTTCCACATTGCGGTTAACATATTTGCTATCCGGGTAATCTCAGTCTAGTCTACCATGGAATTACTACCTCATCAAGCACAGAGGCAGAGCGGTTTGATGACCAAGCACCAAAATAACAGGAGTAAGTCATGCGATTCAGTACTTCCGTTTGTATTGGCAGCATAACAGAAGAAGAACGAAAGGGGTGGAATAGAGCAGTACACAATATGTCTTTCCCACCCCATTATTTCACAAGCCTTTAGTGTTCTACCATAATCTGCTTATGGGCCAGGGCTCCCGCCTTAAGGGTTAGCTCAACTGGCTTACCATTGGCCTCGGTGATGCTACCGCCACCTAGATCAATATCAGCGAGGTTGTCAAGCTGTCCGTAATTCTCTCCTGGAACATGATACTGGAAGACTAAAGTATCGGTACCGGAACCTTTGGTATAGGATACCTGGGTTTTTGCAGCCCCGCCGGTTACTAACGTCAGCTGTGGCGTTCCAATCACAAAAACAGGTTTATCAAAGACCACCTGGATATCAATAACATCCCCTGGCCGGAAGACCCCACCACGGGCGGTAATATCAACTACCTGTGCTGGTCTTTCTACAATAACCGGTAATTCGTATTTCAACCATTCAAGATTAAACCGTGTAAACCAGATGGTGCAGCCTGACCCACCGCTGTAAACGTTATCTTCATAGAGTAAACCAATCTCACCATTGGGCAAGACGGTTAAGCAGGAATAAGCATAACCATCGGGGGTAATGACCTTGGAATAGGGCCAAGTCTTGCCTCCATCTTCACTAAGCCTCACCACACCGTTGATACGCGCACTCGCATTAGCAGGATTGGCGAAGATCAACCGATCTTTACCGTCCTGTTGGTCTGGATAGCTAATCACGGTCAACTGACAGTATGGTTCGAGCAAGGCCGAATCAAATTCAACATTGGCTTCCCACGTGTGGCCTCCATCTTTGCTAGTAGCGACAGCCACCCGCGGTACACTGGTATTGCGCATGAACATCTTCAAGTCCCCGTTGGCTAATTCTACCACCTGGGCCTCCGTCAACTGAGCAAGGCTATTACTAAGCGTCTCTGCAGAAAGTGTTCTCTTGTCGATCCATATCCGACCATCATTCGGTGAGGCCCCCCGCTGCCAAGTCGCACCGTGATCATCACTGTAAATAACCGCGCTGGACTGCATGCCTCTAGTGTTGGTGAAGTATATCGGAAAAACTAATCTCCCCTTGTGCTCTCCTTTAGTAAGCTGAATCCCACGGCCAGGACCCGTCCCGATAAACCTCATCCATGGTTCCTTGACCTGGGTGTTGAGATCCACAGGCTTCGACCAAGTTAAACCGTCATCATCGCTGTGAATAATCTGCAAGAAGGCGGTACCCTTTTCTCGTAGAGGAGCACCCTTTAAGTAGATGTTTCCGTACTTAGTTCCATCTGCGCGATGCACATCTCCAGCTTCATCCACAACCATGTCCGTTTTGCGATTAGCACTATCGAACACTTCGCCATTTTCTCTTAGCGTATACTCATTGCCTGCACTATCGTAGAGCAATTTGTATCCATTGGCATCGAACCCCACACCCGGTTGCGCCTGAGGAAACCCATAGCCCCCAGGGAAATGGCAGATCAAAAGCCAGATAGTTCCGGTACAATTGTCCTGAAGTAAGGACATATCAATTACAGAAGCACCATCACTGCCTTCACCCGGATAATCAATCAAAACCTGAATATCCTGCCACGTCTCTCCATTGTCGGTACTCCGTCTGATGGCCGCATCGATATTATTCGGACTATCTGCTGAGTGGCTAACCCTTTTGTCTATACCCGCTATGATCGTATTGTCTTTGGTGGTAATCAAAGATGGTATCCGATAAGCTCTGGAGCCATCAAGCCCCGGGTAGAACACCTTAGCCGGCTCTGTTTTTACAACACCATCAGGTAGGGATATCTTGTGTGTTTCTGTGATCGTGGGCATACTTAGCCGCACTATCTCTTCTTCCGAAAGGGCTTTGTCGTAAACCTGTACAAGATCAATATCCCCTTCATAATGCCATTCACCAGGTTCACCCTTATTATCGACGTTTCTACCTATACTCATGGAATTAAGATCCTTCACCGAATTGAAGCATACCGGCACATTACCCTCTGCAATCTTTCTTCCGTCAACATATACTTCTGTTCCTGTCGATCCCAGGGTAAGCACCCCCGTGTGCCATTTACCATCACTGTAGTTTCCCGGGGCTGTATACACTTGCTTAACCTTACCATCTGTATCCCGCACATGGCACATCAATTGGCCATTGACCATAGTAAATGCCATTTCTCCGTCGGGGAAACGATCGTTGGAGGCACTAAAGAAGGTAAAAACCCCCAACCCTGAAGTCCGAAACCGAGCCAGTACCGAAGCTTCAGACATCCCGATCACCTGGTCTATGTCCTCAGTAATGTCGATAAAGCTGGTTTTTCCTGCGAAACTCTTGTTTACAGCATAGTCTAGGATCGGTTCAGGTACATTGCTTTGCGCCCAAACTATAGGACACAGAACAACCATCAGCACCAAAAGCCCAACGTAATGCAAATAACCACTTTGCACCATCTATTCCCCTCTCTTGGTTATCCTACCTTTATAGAATACTGTCTGCGATAGGTCTGGTATTAGGTTACTTATAGGGCGGCTCATCGCCGCCCCATAAGTCCTATCTAGCCCCATACCCGCCGATGTAAACATACTCCAGACGCTCGTTCTAGTCCCGTTAATCCCAGCTATTTGCTAAGCTCAACTATTTGCTCTTCCGTTAGCACCTGATCATAAATCTGCACATAATCAATGTCGCCTTCATAGTACCATTCCCCACCCTCATCGTGAACGTTCCTACCGATACTCATGGTGTTAAGGCCTTCCACTGAGGCGAAGCACACACCCACATCACCCGAAGCTAGTTTTGTTCCATCCACGTATACGGCAGTCCCATCCTTTCCAAGAACCAAAATCGCCACATGCCATTTCCCATCGCAGATATTCTGATAGGCAGTGTATACAACCTTGGTCGGATGAGCCTTTCCCCCTGCCGCGTTCCCCGGCCCACGGACGTGGCACATTAGATTACCCCATGCCATGGGGAAACATACTTCGCCATCTGGGAACTGGTCATTTGAAGCGCTAAAGAGGCTCATAACACCCATAGTCGATGTTTTGAACCTTACCGCGATAGTCGCTTCGGACAATCCAGCTACTTTATCTAGATCCTCAGTTACGTCAATGAAACTGGTTAAACCAACGAACGTCTCCTTTACGGAATAGTCCAGTAATGGTTCGGGCAGCTTGGCTTGTGCGGACACCAAGGGAACAACAATCACACTGAGCCATACAGCGAAAGTCAAGAACTGTACCCTTTTACAACGCTTGCTTAACATTGATGATTCCCCTTTCAGGTTGTTTATGTCTGCAGCAAAGATGGATCAACTGAAGGTTCAGGCTGATACACGTACCTTTGCTATATGACCCCTTTTTCACAAATTCCTTATCATTGTCGGACAGATTCTCTAGCAAAAACCACAGGAATCATTTCTGGGCATATTGTGCAGCTTGCGCATCAACTTGGGACTGAATAGAATCAAGGGCCGTTTTAGCTGGAGCTTTTCCACCATAGACCTGGCTCATAACATCGCCAAGGGCATTATGAACTATACCTACACCCCAGCTAGGTCTATTATCCTCAGGGACCGCCCATTCGGTATCATTTACGGCGTTTGCAAACCAGTTCATACCGGGGTCGGCGGACCTAAACTCGCTGAAGAACTTCGTCGATGCGGGAAAGTAACCCGTCTCTTCATAAATAATCTGTTGGGCTTCCAGATTATCCACAAGGAACGTAATGAGTTTCCATGCTTCATCTTTCTGCGCTCCCGCAGGTATCGCATAGCCCCAACCGCTAAGCGCAGTGGCACGCTGTCCACTCATGGTCGGATGCCATGTATACCTAAAATCCCATTGGCTTGCCCGAGAACGAAGCTGTCCTGGTGCGTAGTATCCCAGGTTGGCCATAGCGGTTCTTCCTTGCGCGATCACATACCACGAACGTAACCCTATAAACTCTGTACTATAGGGCGCAATGAACCGATCAAATAAGTACTGTAAGGCATCAGTAAAGGCAGCCGTATTCAACCGAATTCTCTCCTCGGCAGCGTCCCACCAGCACGCACCTAATGCAAACTCCCATACGTAGATATCACCGTTTCTTCCTTCGGCAGGATGATACCCTACGCGTGTAACCTCTCCTTCGACATTCCTTTGAGCCAACTTTGCATTATACTCAGCTACAAGATCCCAAGAAGGAGCCTTATCAGGATCAAATCCGGGTAGACCGGCTTCGTCAAAGAACGTTTTGTTCCAGGCAAAACCATCCCTTGGCCCCCATTCGATCCCAGGAATGAACCAGTACTGCTCATTCATCGCAATGCCCCGCCAGGCCTGAGGCACCAAACCGTCTTTTACTTCAGGAGTGGCATCAATAAGGGAATTCAGTGGTAATATGATACCCTCTGAAACGAATTGGCCTAGATGTCCTTCTTGGGTAACAACAACATCCGGCGGCGTTCCACTAAGCGTCCGAACTATAAGCTGATCAGGGCTACCCCAACCTGCGGTTTCCACGGTAATCCCTGGGTTTTGGGCTTCGAACATGGGGACAATACGTTTCATAGCCCGATCCATTCCAGCCCAATTCCAATACCAAAGCGTAACGGTGGTATTAGCGCACACTACAGTAGCCAATAGTATTATTGAGAATACAACTGCAATAGCCCAACCTGCACCCTTCATCCTCCTAAACTCCGTCAACATGAGCTTCGTTCCTCCCTTGCTTTTGCATATGTGTGGACTTTATGCCAATTATATAGACCTCACTCTATTCCACTAAACAATCAATCTGTTCTATTTCATAATGAGTAGCTTAATGTAGCTTAGTCAACAGTCGTGTACTGTTCAGAGATTTCACAGGAACTTGGCTCAATTATCTTGTTAGAACCCCTCTAGCCCACTATTACGTGCAGCTTAGCTTGGTTCCCAACTAACAATCGAGTCGAGTCGACAGACAAGAAGCTCAAACCATCTGAGATCCGCTCGCCCGTTGCTTAGGGAACAGCCCTCCGCGTATCCACTTGATGGATACGTTACTTACTCTGTGAGTAACCTATCTATAGATTAGCATAGCCCTGCATTCACGTCAAGCTTGAACACTCACTAACTGACAGTCTTTTCGAAGACTAACGCATCTCCTTTAGCAGCGACTGCAATAACTAAACACTTACTACAAGACTAATCCCCTTAGATAAGGTATCTTCCGTCTTTGACTGCACTGCTCCATCTACAACGTATGGCTAATCTGCGGGTTTCTCCCTCCGAACAACACGATCCCGCAGGTAATGTACCATCCTTAGACTTAAATCGAGTAGGGTGCCGCTAGGTGGTCTTTCCTAGCGGCGGCCCTCTCAAAGAACCGTGCGTACGGACCCGTACACGGCTCCTAGCAAGCTTCAGTCGTTGGATAATAACGATGCAAGATGC
>JALNWK010000025.1 GCA_023230925.1 Limnochordia bacterium | reverse complement strand
TTCAAAGGAGTGGGTATGCGTTGGAGTGAGGAAGGGTTCAACCATCTGCTTCACCTACGTTTGGATTGGGTAAACGGAAGATTTGATGACCAACTCTTCTCCCCCCAATAACTAAATACGCCCCCTCGGATGGTTTCAACCCGTCTACATTGTTAGATCCTTACCCAAAGTCTCATACTTCTACTGGGGATCCACTTCCCATACCTATAGTACTATGCTCGAATCATGCACTCCTTGTCCTGTTGTCCCTTGATCCATCGGCAAAAGAGCAAACTGTGTAGCAAGGCGACCGCGTGATGTTTGCGCTTATCTTATTCGAATTTCAAAGCCGCCATAGTAAGGATCTGTGCCGCCTTTAGCACTTGGGCAACCTCCACATGCTCATCAGCAGAATGGGCGTACTCAATGGAGCCTGGTCCGAAGACTACCCCGGGCACTCCGGTGAACTTACTGGCATTGGTGCCAAAGTCAGCTCCCGCTAGTTTAGGGGTAATACCACATGCCAGAAAGCTTTCTTTCATACACTTGACAATCGGAGCATCCTTGGAAGTCTCCATGGGAAGGTCCACGTGATAGGGCTTTTCCATCGTGAAGGAAACATCCTCTAGTGTAGTTAGGGTCTGGGCAAAATCTGCCAGGACCTGATCTGGCTCCTCGCCCGGAATTAGACGTCGATCGATGTCGATCACACAACGTGCTGGCACCGTATTTCTCCCTTCGCCGCCTCTAATCATCGTCACACAAAGGGTAGGACTACCAACCTGAGGATGGACCTTGCTACTGCATAGGGGTATCAGCTGTTCTTCAATATGTTGCACCACCCGACTCATGTGGAAAATAGCATTAACCCCCTTGTGAACCTGGGAACTATGGGCCGCCTTCCCTTCCACCACCAATTGCCAGCGTAGCGAGGCCTTGTGGGCAATAACAACTTCTAGTTTTGTGGGTTCTCCCACTATAGCAGCATCAGCCTTAATCCCGCCTGCTACAAGGTGTTTTACTCCTCGAAAGCCACCCTCTTCATCTCCGCTGAAGCTAAGAAGCAGGTTTGACCTTGGCACAAGCCCATTGGTCCGCAGGGTCCTAAGGGCCAAGAGCATGGCCGCGATGGAAGCCTTATCATCGCAGGCTCCCCGGCCGTAGATGCATCCGTCCTTGTACTCAGCCCTAAATGGATCGCCCTTCATCCCCTCGGCCTGGACCGTATCGGTGTGGGCATCCCAAAGCAATGTCTTCTTTCCCACACTACCGGCAACGTAACCAAGACCGTTAGGCCTATTAGGGGCAAAATACTCTAGTTTCGTAGGTATATCCAATGTCCTCATATAGTCCGTAATAAAGAAAACTAACCTTTCCTCAGAACAATCCGCCGCATAAAGCGGATTGACGCTGGGAATGGCAATCAACTGTGCTAAAAGAGCACGGGCCTCATCCTCTCGGGGCCAAACAATACTACTAAGCACACAATTCACCTTCTTATGTTTTAGAACCCGATACCAGCTGCACCCCGAGCTGCCTCCTGAATGCTCTCTGCAAAGGTAGGATGAGCATGAATGGTCTTAGCAACGTCGGCAACCGTTGCCCCTAATTCCATTGCTAAAGCCCCTTCGGCAACTAACTCCGTGGCATGGGCACCAATAATATGCATCCCTAGAATCTCTCCCGTACCTACTTGATAGACCACTTTCACAAATCCTTCTGTTTCACCACCGGCTACGGCACGTCCATTAGCCACCAGGGAAAAGACCGATTCGGCACAGTCAAGTCCTTGGGCCTTAGCCTGTTCTAGGTTGATCCCCACCGCACCAATCTCAGGACTGGTAAAAATACCCCGGGGAATAACCCCATAGTTGACTGGGGATGGTTTTCCTAAGATGGCATTAACCGCCGCCAGTCCCTCTGCAGAAGCAACATGGGCCAGTTGCCATTTGCCCGTTACATCACCAATGGCATAGATTCCATCAATGTTGGTTTTCATATTCTCATCAACCTTGATGCCACCGCGCTTTTCCATTTCCACACCGATCTGCTCTAAACCCAGATCACCGTAGTAGGGCCGACGACCGACGGAAATAAGGACCTGATCAGCCTGGATAACATCTCCCTCGGGGAGCTGGGCAATAACCCCTTCATCGGTGATGTTAAGGTTACTGACTAGAGTATTGGTATGGATCACGATCCCCTGCTTCTTAAGACTTCTCAGCAACAAAGTGCTAACCTGGGCATCTTCCCCGGGGATTAACTGGCTTGCCGCCTCAACAATGCTTACCGAGGAACCAAGGGTATTGAAAATATAGCCCAATTCACAACCAATCACACCCCCACCGATCACCAAAAGCTTCTCGGGAATCTGTCGTAGTTCTAGTGCTTCCTTACTGGAGATAACCCGATCACCAAACTCTAATCCAAAAAGGGACACCGGCCGGGAGCCAGTGGCAACGATGATGTTCTTACTGGTCAACTCCTCAACCTGAGTGTTGGTCACTTGCACCGTATGTGGGTCAAGCAATGTGGCGTGACCTTGCAGTACGTTAAGCTTGTGCTTTCTAAACAGAAACTCAATGCCTTTTCGCAATCGGGTCACCGCTTGGTCCTTACGTTTTACTACCCTTTCATAATCAATCTCTACATCAACAACCCGAATACCGAAGTCCTTGCTGCGCTCTATGGTCTGCAGAATCTGACATGTACTAACCAATGCTTTCGTCGGAATACAACCCGCATTCAGGCAAGTCCCACCCACTACGTCCTCTTCAACAAGGACAGTCTTAAGTCCGTTATTTGCAGCATGCAAAGCAGCCACATAACCTGCAGCTCCAGCTCCTATCACTAATACATCATAGTCCACAGCATAACCTCCTAGGCTATCGGTTAATCCTAATAAGTATGGCGCATCAGACGACTGTCTACATTACGATGGTTTATGAAGGTACAGAAAAGCCTAGCTTCACTTCTATCCCCGGTACCGGTGAGGGGACCGATGTCCCCCGAACGGTACTGTGGTTACTGTACATAGCGACTTTGTCAACAACTTAAGGTATCCTAACTAAGACCTAATGCTCCACTAAGCCTTAAGCTTTTCTATGATTGCATCAGCCATTTCCTTTGTACCAACAGCTGTTGGATCGGTGGGATCGGGCTTCATATCGTAGGTGACCGACTTACCTTCTTTGATCACCGCAGCAACAGCTTGCTCCAATCGGTCTGCGGCCTCTTGCTCCTGCATATGCCGCAACATCATCACTCCAGAGAGAATCAAGGCCACAGGGTTTACCTTGTTCAGTCCCTTATACTTCGGAGCGGAACCGTGGGTGGCTTCAAAGACTGCCATCTCTTTACCAATGTTCGCACCCGGAGCCATGCCCAATCCCCCAACAAGCCCAGCACACAGATCGGAAATAATATCTCCATACAGATTGGGCAAGACCAAGACATCATAATACTCCGGCTTTTGCACAAGCTGCATGCACATGTTATCGATGAGGCGCTCTTCATACTCGATCTGTCCCTCATAGTCTTTAGCAACTTCCCGGGCCACATCATAGAAAAGACCATCGGTACATTTCATAATATTCGCCTTGGTGATCGCCGTCACCTTACGACGTCCATTGGCCACCGCATACTCAAAGGCATACCGGACGATATCCCTTGTACCGGTGACACTGATGGGTTTAATCGAAATTGCCGAATCGGGCCTGATCTTATCCTTTGCCATGGCAATAATCTGTTGGGCCTCGGCACTGTCCTTGGGAAACTCAACCCCCGCATACAGGTCCTCGGTGTTCTCCCGGATAACCACCAAATCTACGTCCTGGTACCGACTACGTACCCCAGGATAGTACTTCGATGGTCGCACACAAGCATAGAGCCCCAACTCCTGACGCAGCGTCACATTCACACTACGAAAACCATGGCCAATTGGAGTGGTAATCGGTCCTTTCAATGCTATCTTGTTTTTCCTAATCGATTCGAGCACATGGGCAGGCAGCGGAGTGCCATACTGATCAATCACATCAATTCCCGCATCAACAACCTCCCAATCTATCTCTACACCGGTGGCATCAATACAACGCCTTGCAGCATCGGCAATCTCAGGCCCAATTCCATCCCCTGGAATCAAGGTCATTTTATATGCCATCGTAGTCACTCTCCCTATTTCAGGTATCTAACTTCAAGTCCCCATGCTTTTGCACATGGGCTGCTAATCCACCATCCTGCAGAATCTGCAGCATCACCGGAGGCAAGGGGCTAAACTCCAGAGTAACATTTTGGGTCTTGTTCAGAATACGACCCATCTCTAGGTCTACTTCTAGCTCGTCCCCTTGCTGGATCTGATCCGTATCACAGATTAAAACCGGTAGTCCCACGTTAATCGCATTGCGGAAAAAAATGCGGGCAAAGGATTTGGCTAAAACCGCACTTACTCCTGCCAGCTTAATAATGGTCGGTGCATGTTCCCGACTAGAACCGAGACCGAAATTACTCCCGCCTACTACAAAATCTCCCTTTTGTACCTTCTTGGCAAAGTCAGGATCTGCATCTTCCAGCACATGCTTGGCCAGTTCAGGCAGATTGGAACGCAAGTGGAATAAACGGCCCGGAGCAATATGATCCGTGGAGATATTATCTCCAAATTTCCATGCTTCTCCCTGTAACTTCATGCCACCACCTCCCGGGGATCAGTAATACGGCCAGTAATCGCGGTGGCCGCCGCGGTCATGGGTGATGCCAGGTAGATAAACCCTAAGGGATTACCCAATCTTCCTTGAAAGTTGCGGTTCGAGGTATTCAAGGAAACCTCTCCATCCCCTAGGATCCCCTCATGGACACCGACACAGGGACCACAACCGGGCGCAAGTACATTGGCTCCCGCTTCTACAAGGGTCCGGATATATCCTGCGTCCAGAGCCTGTAGGAATACCTTCCGGGATGCCGGTACAACAATTAGCCGTACGTTTTTGGCCACCTTCTTACCCTTAAGGATGGCCGCAGCTGCCTGTAGGTCTTTTAGTCTGCCGTTGGTACAAGACCCGATGAAAACCTGCTGCACCTTGACATCACTAAGCTCCCTGGCGGGTTTTACATTATCCACAGTATGAGGACATGAAACCATCGGCTCTAGCTTCCCTGCATCAACTTGCAGTACTTGCTCATACAAAGCATCGGCGTCAGGGCCAAACTCCACATAATCCTCCGGCCGCCCTTGCTCCTTCAAGTACTCCAAGGTCTTGCTGTCTGGGGCGATTAGCCCCACCTTTGCCCCAGCCTCCACAGCCATATTAGACAGGGTCAACCGATCGGTCATTTTCATCTGTTCTATGGTGGAACCTTTAAACTCCAAAGCCTTGTAGGTCGCTCCATCCGCGGTAATCTCACCAATAATTGAGATGATCAGATCCTTGGAACAGACCTGCGCTGGTAGCGCACCGTTTACTTCAATGGAAAGGCTCTCCGGCACTCGAAACCAGGTCTTGCCCAAGGCCATCCCCATGGCCACGTCCGTTGAACCCATGCCTGTAGCAAAGGCCCCTAATGCTCCGGCGGTACATGTATGGGAGTCGGCACCAATCACCACATCTCCCGGTTTTGCGTATTCCTCAGCTACGATCTGGTGACATACTCCCTCCCCCACATCGGAAAGCCGCGCCCCGGTCTTCTCCGCAAAGGCACGGAGCAACATATGGTCATTGGACAACTCTTTCCGCGGGCTTGGCGATGCATGGTCGATGAATAAAATAGTCTTATCCGGATTGGCGGCCTTCACTAGATTGATCTTTTCTAGCTGGCGCACCGCCAAGGGACCAGTCCCGTCCTGGGTCAAGACCACATCTACAGGCACAATAGCGATCTCGCCAGCCTTAACGTCTCTTTTCGCTTTCATACTCAGTATTTTCTCAGCAAGTGTTTTCCCCAATCATATCCCTCCCCAATCAATCCAACTCCAGGCAGTATTGACTGTTTCCTAAATACCATTACCCAAAACCACAGTATATCATTTCTCATCTAGCCTGGCTACATCTGGCTCAGTTTTTCTGTCAATAGGTCCTTGGTACGCCGGGGATCTGCCTTGCCCTTGGTCTTGGCCATGATTTGGCCCATCAAAAATCCAAAGGCTCGATCCTTTCCGGACTTAAAGGATTCCACCGCATCTTGGTGCTCAACTAGCACCTGGTCAATGACACTAAGCAAAGCCGAATCATCGGAAATCTGTTCAAACCCCCGTTTCTTGGCAATGCTCTTTGGGTCTTCTCCGGTGGAGAACATCTCAGCTAGAATCTCTTTCGCCTGGGGCCCATTGATCTTCCCTTTCGATAGAAGTGCCAATAGCTCCCCAAGCCCCTTGGGCGTTAGAGAAGATCCCTCTAGGGCTGTATTTTGATCCCGCACGAGCCTAAGTACCTCGCCCATCAGCCAATTGGAGACCTGTTTCGGCTCCTCATATACCTTAATCACTTCTTCAAAGAAGTCGGCCATGAACTTATCATTGGTAAGCACCGCCGCATCATAGCTTGGCAGACTGTACTCCGCGATGAAACGCTGACGGCGTGCATTAGGCAGCTCCGGGAGGCTATCCCTTAAGGTTTCTACCCAGCTGGCATCAATAATCACCGGACGGATCTCCACTTCAGGAATGAAACGGTAGTCGGGGGCTTCCTTTTTACGCATGGATAGCGTCTTGCCCACCCCTTCGTCCCAGTGCCGGGTCTCCTCATCTATCTCCTCGCCAGCATCCAACAGCTCCCGTTGCCTTATTTCCTCATACTCCAGGGCCCGCTGAACTGCCCTAAAGGAATTCATGTTCTTAATCTCAACCTTGGCCCCAAACTTTGTGGAGCCCTTCGGACGCAAGGAGATATTAGCATCACACCGAAGGCTTCCTTCCTCCATCTTACAGTCGGAGACTCCTGTATACTCTAGGATGCTTTTTAGGGCCTCGAGAAACTCCCGGGCCTGGGCAGGACTTGCTAGATCCGGATCGGTAACGATCTCCAGAAGCGGAATCCCGCACCGATTGTAATCTAGCATCGAGGAACGTGCCTGCAGAATGTTGTCCCCTTCGTGGAGGGATTTACCGGTTTCTTCTTCGAGATGGGCTTGCCTGATCCGTACCCGCACAGGCCCCGCCTCTTCATCTTCAAATTCAACATACCCACCTACCGCTATAGGCAAATCATCCTGGGAGGTCTGATACGCCTTGGGTAAATCCGGGTAGAAATAACACTTGCGATCAAACTTAGCAATATCTTGGATTTGGCAATTAAGTGCGCAACCAGCCATGATGGCATAGGCCAGCGCCTTTCGATTAAGCACAGGTGTTGCGCCACCAAGTCCTAGGCAGACTGGACAACACTGGGTATTCGGTTCCTGTCCAAAGGTCGTCGCACAGCCACAAAACAGCTTTGTATCCGTCTTTAATTCCACGTGAATTTCCAGTCCAATAATCGTTTCATATTTGCTCATCTTCGCGCACCACCCTTCTAAATATTCTTCCCGGAACCGGCACACTCTTCTAGGAAGGAACCCACCTGGAAAAGGGTCTCTTCGCCAAAGGGTCTGCCAATTAACTGCAGTCCTATGGGCAATCCTGCTCCGTCAAACCCAAAGGGCAGGTTCATGGCCGGTACTCCCGCTAGATTAGCCGCCACCGTAAACCGGTCCGCATCATAAACCAAGGCAGGATCAAGATTGGTTGTCCCTAACTTGAAGGCTGTGGTGGGTGTAGTCGGTCCCAGAATCAGGTCAACATCGTCAAGCACTCGATGAAAGTCTTCCTTAATAAGCTGACGTACCTTCACTGCTTTGAGGTAACATTCTTCCCTTCGTTCCTTAACAAGCACCATGGCTCCAGTTAGGATCCGGCGCTTAACCTCAGGACCAAACCCTTGCCTGCGGGTGTTCTTGAACATGGTAGTCACATCCTGTGCGGACTCATCCCGCAGTCCGTAGCGTACACCATCAAATCTACCTAGGTTGGAACTAGCCTCGGCACAGGATAGGGCATAGTAGGCCGAAGGTCCGTGTCCTAGATGGGGCAATGAGATCTCCTGCACCACCGCCCCGGCATCTTTAAGAGCCTGGATGGCATCATGAATAGCCCCTTTGATCTCCCCTTGGAGATTACTTTGTAAGAACTCTGCCGGTACTCCTACGGTTAAACCGGCTATCTCCTTACCCAAAGCGTTAGGATAGTCCGCAACTTTGCTCCTTGAGGAGGTGGCATCCAAGGGATCGTGACCAGCCAAAAGTCTTAGGAGCAGGGCACAATCAGCCACATCCCGGGTAAGTAAACCAATATGATCAAAGGATGGCGCAAAGGAAATAAGGCCATACCGGGAAAGCCGCCCATAGGTGGGCTTAAGCCCCACCACACCACAAAATGCCGCAGGTTGTCTTACCGAACCCCCAGCGTCTGTTCCCAAGGCCCAGATAGCCTCTCCTGCGGCCACTGCAGCAGCGGAGCCGCCACTAGAACCCCCAGGAACCCGGGTCGGATCTACTGGGTTATGGGTCGGATAAAAGGCCGAGTTTTCCGTGCTAGAACCCATCCCAAATTCATCTAGGTTGGTCTTACCCACAAAGATCAGCCCCGCCTGCTCTAGTTTTTCACAGACGGTGGCTGCAAAGGGCGAATGATAGTCTTCTAGCATCTTAGATGCACACGTGGTGGGTAATTCCGTAGTACAGATATTATCCTTAATCGCCATGGGCAAACCTAGAAAAGGTTCGCTAGCACCATCTCTTTTAGCGTCTGCCGCCTTTGCTTTTGCGAGTATGTTTTCCGCATCATCGATAGTAATATAGGCTTTAACTTGGTCTTCTCTGGCTTGGATATTCCGTAGCAAGTCCTGGGCCAGTTCCTCAGCACTGATCTCTTTAGTACTGAGCATTTCAATCAATCTATGTGCAGGTAAATTGCAGAGTTTCACGGCAAGTCCCCCCTTTAATCCACAATCCGTGGTACTCGAAAATAACCGTCGACTGCTTCGGGAGCATTCTTAAGCACCTCTTCGGCGGGTAGGCTTGATGTTATAACATCCTCCCGGGTCGCCTCTTCTAAGGGTGCTGCCTGATAGGTTGTATCCACATCCTGTGTATCTACTTCAGCTAACCCCATCAGCCGATCAAGAATCTCGTTTAAGTCCTCGGCGAATTTAGCTAACTCATCGTCGGTCATGGCAATGCGCGTCATATCTGCCAGTCGTTCTACCTCTTTTTTGGAAATCACCGCAATCACTCCTCATCATCGACACCCAATAGGGCCAGTAATTCAGCTTGGCTCAGGGTGGTGATCCCTAATTCCTTGGCCCGTTCGTACTTGGAGCCAGGTCGTTCTCCTACAACCACATAATCGGTCTTACTACTAACCTGTGATACCACCTTACCCCCTAATTTCTCAATGAGCTCGGCAACCTCATCCCGGGAGTAATCGGGTAGGGTACCTGTAAGCACAAAGGTTTTACCACTAAGCGGCTGCTTTGTATCACTGTCTTCTGGTTCCGCAAGGTTAACTCCTGCCCCTTTGAGTCGCTCGATGATCCTCTGGTTTTGGGGCTCGGCGAAAAAGTCAATGATACTAGAGGCGATCTTCTCCCCGATCTCCGGTACGCTTAAAAGCTGGGTCAAGTCTGCCCGGATCAACTCATCCAAGGTACCAAAGTGCTTGGCTAAGAGCCTGGCGTTACTACTTCCCACATGACGAATACCCAAGGCAGCTAAAAGGCGAGACAGGGGTTGGGTCTTACTCCTGTTAATCGCAGCAATAAGGTTCTTTGCCGATCTATCTCCAAATCGTTCCAGACCAAGGAGGTGGTCGCAGGTCAAGTAGTATAGGTCCGCAGGATCTTGTACAAGACCGCTTTTCACCAGTTGGTTCACTACAGCAGGGCCCAATCCTTCAATATCCATCCCGGCCCGGGAGGCAAAATGCACCAGACCTTCCACCAGTTGAGCCGGACATCCCTTACCAACACAGCGGCTAGCCGCCTCCCCCTCTTCTCGCACAACATGAGCGCCACAGGCAGGACATAGTTTCGGCATGATGAACTGGCGCTCTGCTCCGGTACGTTTACCTGTGATCGGCCCAATCACCTCAGGAATAACATCCCCAGCCTTGCGAATAAGCACCCAATCCCCAATGCGGACATCCTTTGCCCGCACAATGTCTTCATTGTGCAAAGAGGCTCGACTGACTACAGATCCGGCAACCTCCACCGGTGTTAGCAGTGCCAAGGGAGTCAAGACACCGGTCCGTCCCACCTGGACAATAATGTCATTGACCTGGGTGGTCACCTCCTGGGCTGGGAACTTAAAGGCCACCGCCCAGCGGGGGGATTTTGCCGTATGGCCAAGCTGTCTTTGCTGACGGAGATCATTTACTTTGATCACAACGCCATCTATGTCATAGGAAAGCTCCTGTCGTTTCTCTTCCCAATTGCGGCAGTACTCCACCACCCCATCAATATGATCATAAAGCTCAATGTGGGGATTTACCCGCAGACCCAGTTCTTGAAAGTATATAAGAAGTTGATGGTGTGTCCTAGGGGGCACATCCTGCCCAAGGCCCATCTGGTAGATGAAGATGTCCAAAGGACGCTCGGCGGTAACCCGAGGGTCAAGCTGCCTGAGGGAACCTGCTGCGGCATTACGGGGATTAGCAAATAGGGCCTCCCCCTTTTGCATTCTCAATGCATTAAGGGCCTCAAAATCCCGGCGGTCCATATAGACCTCGCCCCGGACTTCAATCGTCACCGGCCTTTGCAGTCGCAGCGGGATACTCTTGATCGTCCGTAGATTGGCCGTGATATCCTCGCCGGAAAACCCATCCCCCCGGGTAGCACCCCGTACGAACTTACCATCCTCATAGTGCAAGGTGACGGCCAGCCCATCGATTTTTAGCTCCGCCACATAACCATCCACCGGTTCATTTAGGGCTTTTTCAGTACGGGAGGCAAAACTTCTGATCTCGGCATAGTCAAAGGTGTTCGCCAGACTAAGCATAGGCAGACGATGTGCTACCGTAGCAAAGGAGGTGAGAGCTTGCCCGGCCACCCGCTGGGTCGGTGAATCATCGGCGCGAAAATGCGGATACGCCTCTTCTAGTTCTACCAAGCGGGCATAGAGCCGATCATACTCCACATCACTAATCTCAGGAGCATCCAAAACATAATACAGATGATTATGACGGCGGATCTGCTCTTTTAGACTTTCTATCTCCCTAGCGACTTCATCTTGATTCTCATCCCATAGGGTGGCCTGATGATCCTTCAATCTGATAACCCCTTCATACCTTCTCAACCGGTGCGTAATCTAAATCCAATACCTTAACTCCTCGCTCAGGAAAAGCTACGGTAATCTCATTATTCGCTGCATTGACTACTGTACCAACCCCGAAAACCTTGTGCTTGATCTTTTCTCCCGGAGCAAAACTGGCGATATGTCTAGGTTGGGGCTCCTTTAACCGGGGTCCCCGCACCGCGCCCACCTCTTCAAGGAGTTCCCCTGGAATCTCACTGATGAACTGGGAGGGCATACTGTTGCGCGTCATCCCATAGATGGTCCGGTACCGGGCACAAGTTAGGTACAGTCGCTGCATCGCTCTAGTAATCCCCACATAGCAAAGGCGCCGTTCTTCCTCAAGTTGTCCAGGATCAAAGGCACAGCGGGAGTTGGGGAACATGCCATCCTCCATCCCAACCATAAAGACATAGGAAAATTCAAGGCCTTTAGCGGAATGCAGGGTCATCATGCTTACCGCATCGGCTTCATCATCCCAGTTATCCACATCGGAAACGAGAGTAACCTGTTCCAAGAATACGGCAAGATCACCGGACTGCTCCTGTAGGTCGAATTGCTTGGTGACTGTTAGCAATTCCTTGAGGTTCTCCTCCCTGGCCTCAGCCTCGGGGGTTTTCTCCTCACGGAGGGAAGCCAAATAGCCCGAATCCTGCATGATCTTCTCGGTCACCTCGGTGATTGACTTACCATCCAATAGCATTCTCTTGCAGTCCTCAACTAAGCGGGTTAAGACCTCAAGGGCACCACAGACCCGAGGACCTAGTCCGTCAATACCCCGCGGCTTGGTAATCGCTTCATAGAGCGAAAGCCCGTTTTCCTCTGCATACCTTTGTATTTTCTCCAATGTAGCCGGTCCGATACCCCGGCGGGGCACATTAATAATTCTTTGCAGGCTAAAATCATCGTCTTCGTTAACCACAATCCGCAAATACGCTAGCAGGTCCTTGATCTCTTTGCGCTCATAGAAGCGTGTACCCCCTAAGATCGTATAGGGTACTCCCCGGTACATGAATTCCTCCTCCAAGGCCCTGGATTGAGCATGGGTCCGGTAAAGAATCGCTGTGTTCTGGTAATCACCGATCCGTATGATCTCCCCCACGACAAATCTGGCCTCATCCCGCTCATCCTCGCCGGTAAATAAGAAGAGTTGGTCCCCCGGTCCATTGTCTGTCCAAAGTTTCTTATCCGGTCGCTCCGAATTATTCCTAATGACGTGGTTGGCGGCCTCAAGTATATTCTGCGTAGAACGGTAGTTCTGCTCAAGCTTGACCACCTTAGCCTCAGGATAATCCTTGGTAAAGTCAAGGATGTTACGAAAATCTGCGCCCCGAAAAGCATATATGGACTGATCCGCATCGCCCACTACACAAATATTCCGATGCTTCGCCGCTAACAGGTTGATCATTTTGTACTGGGCATGATTAGTATCCTGATATTCATCCACCAGGATCCACCGAAATCGGTCTTGGTACTTGGCCAAAACCGCGGGATACTCTTCAAGTAATTGGACGGTGTAAACCAGTAGATCATCGAAGTCACAGGCGTTGTAACGTCTAAGGACCTCCTGATAGCTGCGGTAAATCCGGGCAATGGTCTTCTCATAGTGATCGGTGGCTGTTTCTCCATACTGCGTTGGATTTAAGAGCTTGTTCTTCGCTTTACTGATCGCGCCTAATACCGCATTAGGCTCATACTGCTTGCTATCTAGGTCAAGGTTAGCAATGCAACTGCGAATTGCCGCCTTCTGATCTTGGGTATCATAGATTACAAAGTTAGATTTGAGGCCTAAGTGAGAAATATCCCGTCGTAGAATTTGCACGCAAGTGGCATGAAAGGTACCAATCCAGATATCTGTATGGGTACCAACAAGACTCTCAATCCGTTCCTTCATCTCGGAGGCCGCCTTGTTGGTAAAGGTCACTGCTAGGATTTGCCAAGGGGCAACTCCCATCTGCCCAATCAAATAAGCAATTCTAAAGGTGAGCACTCTCGTTTTCCCACTGCCTGCTCCCGCGATAACCAATAAGGGGCCATCCCCACATGTTACCGCCTCTTTCTGCCGTTCATTCAGTCCAGAAAGCAGGTTCAAAACACATCCTCCTTCAGTCTCTCCAGGTTATAAGTCACGGGTGTTTAGCTCTACCAAAAGCTCGTCCACGGAGATCTGTCGTGCCTTTAGGAGTGACAGTAGGCCTAACAACAGTTCCGATGAGTGACAGATTAGATCCTTTGGGCTGTCCTCTCCGGCCACAATCTTGCCCGCGACATCAAGAAGCCGGGTATTGATCTTTTCAAGATCACCCTCTTTTATGTTCTCGTACAGCTTCTCTAGGACATTCTCTTTACCATAGACTGCATTCACATCGAAGGTTACCTCACCGATTGTATCAGGTGTCCCCTCGCCCAAGGGATGATGGAAACAAGACCGGTGCCCAGTGTGACATGCTCCGGGTCCCACCTGTTCCACCTTGATCAAAAGTGTGTCCTGATCGCAGTCAGTAATGACCTCTTTCACAATCTGTACATGTCCAGAAGACTCGCCCTTCATCCAGTATTTCTGCCGACTGCGGCTCCAAAACCAGGTTCTTTTTGTCTCTAAGGTTCTCTTTACCGACTCCGGGTTCATGTATGCCAGCATTAGGATCTCGCCGTTTTGATAATCCTGGATAATCGCTGGAATCAGATCATCTTTGAACTTAAGATCTTCTATATTCATCTACCACGGCGCATAGTAAACACCATGCGCACACACCTCCTACTGCTTTTTGGATTGTTGGATGAGGGCAATGGCCGATTGAAGATCAAATCTGCCATCATACAATGCTTTCCCCACAATGGCACCAACCAGTCCTTGGGATGCTAATTGGGCTAGCCGCATTAGATCATCTAGGGAAGAGACGCCACCGGAAGCGATAATGGAAACACCTAGTTTAAGCATTTCCTCAAGGCTTTGGTAGTTCGGTCCTGTTAGCATCCCATCTCTGGCAATATCGGTAAAGATAATTGTCTTAACACCTAGATTTTTCATGCTAAGACCCAGTTCATAGGCAGATACATCGGTGCCCTCCTGCCAACCGGATACTGCCACCTGTCCATCCTTGGCATCAATGCCAACCACAATCCGTTCACCGTATAACTGACAAGCCTCACCCACAAGCTCCGGCTGTCTTTGGGCGATGGTACCCAAAATGACCCGACTGGCACCGGTATCAAGGACCCTTCTTATAGCCTGTAGGCTTCTAATCCCACCCCCTACCTGGATGGGAATTGATATTTCCTCTGCAATTGCTTCAATAACTGTTAGGTTCTTGGATGAACCGCTGAAGGCCCCATCCAGATCCACCACATGCAAAAGCGCGGCTCCTGCCACCTCAAATTCCCGGGCAACGGAGAGGGGATCATCACTGTAAATCGTTTGTTGATTGGGATCCCCTTGTAATAATCGCACGCATTTTCCTTCGCGCAAATCAATGGCTGGTATTACCTGCACTCTGTTTCCTCCTAATCCAATGTCCCCTTGGTCGAGGGTACCCCGGCGGAATCATCTCGACTACACGCCTGACGCAAGGCTAAGGCAACGGCCTTAAAGGCTGCTTCTGCTACATGGTGCCAATTAGCCCCACAAAGTACACGCACATGTAAAGTGATCCCGCCCCGGTAGGCTAGAGAACGAAAGAACTCAGGAATCAGCTGACCGTCCATAGAGCCCAAAGGCGCCTCCTCCAATCCCGCAAGCTCACCAAAGTAAAAGCCACGGCCACACAGGTCAACAGCTGCTAGCACCAAGGCTTCATCCATGGGAACACAGGCCTGGCCAAATCGGGTAATGTTCTCCTTATCCCCAAGGGCTTCGCTAAAGGCCCCACCAAGACAAAGCCCCACATCCTCCACCGTATGGTGGGAGTCAACTTCCAGATCCCCTTTGACCGTTAGGAGAAGATCAAACCGTCCATGCTTGGCAAAGGAAGCCAGCATATGATCAAAAAAGCCAATTCCTGTATCGATCTGATGCTTGCCAATTCCATCAATGTTCAAAGACAGCTTTACGTCAGTCTCCTTGGTCTTCCGATCTATTTGTGCTACGCGTTCCACCCTTAGGCCCCCCCTTTGTCGAGACGGATTCGTACTGCATTGGCGTGGGCCTGTAACCCTTCTACATCGGCTAGTTTCGCTGCCTTGGGTCCGTGGGCACCCAATGCTTCTTCGGTATAATAAATAATGCTGGAGCGTTTGACAAAGGCGAAAACATCAAGGCATGAACTAAACCTCGCCGACCCGTTGGTGGGTAGGATATGGTTCGGTCCCGCAACGTAATCGCCCAAAGATTCCGAAGTATGGTTACCTAGGAAAATGGCCCCTGCGTTATGAATGTGCTCTAAATAGCCAAAGGGATCAGCCACGCAAAGCTCCAAATGCTCTGGTGCAAACAGGTTGGCTACCTCTGCAGCCTCTATGAGATCCTTAGTATAAACGATCAAGCCCCAACGTTTCAAAGCTTCCAAGGCCCACTCTTTTCTACCAAGCAGATCTACCTGCTTGGCCAGTTCCCTTTGTACCTGCTCGCCTAGGCTCCGCACAGGGGTCACCAAGACCGCTGCGGCATCCGTATCATGTTCTGCCTGGGACAGTAGATCCGCGGCTACCCACACGGGATTGGCACCCTCATCAGCAATAATCATGATCTCACTAGGGCCTGCGAGCATATCGATCCCCACATGGCCGAAAACCTGTTTTTTCGCGAGGGTAACAAAGATGTTTCCCGGTCCTACGATCTTATCCACTTGAGGAACCGTCTCCGTCCCAAAGGCTAGGGCCGCAATAGCTTGGGCTCCCCCTATTTTCAGTACTCGCTCGATGCCCAAATACTCAGCAGCGGTAAGGATATGAGGATCAATACCTCCCTGGGCATGGGCAGGTGTAGCTACAACGATCTCCTTTACACCGGCTACTTGGGCTGGAATACAGCTCATCAAAAGACTGGAAACCAAGGGCGCAGTACCCCCTGGCACGTAAGCCCCAATCACCCGCAAAGGAGTGTATTTCTGACCCAGAATGACGCCTTTGGCATCAGTGTTCCACCAGGAATTGGGAAGCTGCTGGCGATGATAGCTGCGGATTCGCTCAACAGCCAGTGTTAAGGCATCTAAGAACTCATCCGATACCTCTTCTTTGGCTTGGGCCAGTTCATCTTGGGTAACCCACATGCTACTTGCGGTAAGCTCTACGCCATCAATCCGCCGGGCATAGTCCAAAAGGGCCTCATCGCCCTTGGTCCGTATATCGGAGACAATCTGGGTTACTGCTTCCTTGGGGGTTAGGGCCCTTTGGAAAATCTGCTGGGTCTTGGCCATCACCCGAGGGGATACCTCCATCTCATCGGGCGCCGGCCTTCTGACCGTCTTTAGTATCTCAGCAGGCGAGCTTATCGTTGTATCCACCACTCTAATCATCTTTAGGTCCACTCCATTCTAACAAAGGAGCCTAGTATCTACTCCCATTCAATAGTTGCCGGTGGTTTCGGACTGATATCATAGCACACCCGGTTAATCTGGGGTACTTCCCTTAGAATTCGCTCACTAACCCGGGCTAGCACCTCCAAATCAATCCGAGACCAATCGGCCTCCATGGCATCCTCGCTGTTAACTGCGCGAAGGATCACCGTCCTGCCATAGGTTCTTCTTCCCGCATGCACCCCCACAGTCCTGGTATCTGTAAGGACAGCAAAAGCCTGCCAGATCTCATCATAAAGCTCTGCTTTATGTAGTTCGTCAATGAAGACTGCATCGGCTTCCTTAAGCACCTCAAGTTTCTCCTCGGTAATCTCACCGATGATGCGCACCGCCAGGCCGGGACCAGGAAAGGGATGTCGAAAGACCATCTCTCTTGGTAATCCCAATGCAAGGCCAACCTCCCGTACCTCATCCTTGAACAGATCCTTCAAGGGCTCAACCAGTTCAAATCCCATTCGCTCCGGTAGGCCACCCACATTATGGTGGGATTTCACTGCGAGCTTTCCATCGGTACTACTTTCTAGCACATCCGGATAGATTGTTCCTTGGGCCAAATAGCTCACGTTCCCTAATCTTCTGGCCTCTTCTTCAAAGACGCGAATGAACTCTTCACCGATAATCTTTCTCTTCTGCTCGGGATCAGTCACTCCGACCAAGCGACTTAAGAACCGCTCTTTGGCATCCACATGAATCAGTTTAACCGCAAACTCATCCCGCAAGGCCTTAATCACTTCCTCGGGTTCGTTCTTGCGCATCAGACCGTGATCCACAAAAATGCAAACCAGTTGGTCCCCTAAGGCCCGATGGACTAAGGCTGCAGTGACCGACGAATCTACACCACCGCTTAATCCACACACGACCCGTCCTTGACCTACTTGCTCCCGAATCTGGGCCACCTGCCAATCAATGAAAGCCGCAACCGTCCAGTCATCCCGGCATCCACAGATCTGCTTGGCGAAGCTACCCACGAGCGACTCCTCGGTGGCTTGGTCAAATCCTGGTAATACAATAAAAAGCTCTGATGCGGTGTCAGCAAATGCCACCGGCCGTTTTTGCTCATCCCAGCCAATGGCAACAAGACGCGATTTGGTAGGTGGCACAGTAAAGGGCAACTTGGCCACATATTTGCCCTTGGCTAACCCCGCAAAAAGGGGCACCCCTGCATCTAGAGTAATCAGCGCATCGGTCTTCCCAAAAGGATTGGGCACACACCCAACTCCATCATCAGCAAGAAGAGCATACCCCGCGGCTCCCACAGCAAGAATTGGTTTTTCCACCCTGCTTATCTCAGAGTATACGTCCTTTACGATCTTGCCTTGTGCCCTGGGATCTTCAAATTCCCCACAAAAAACGGCCCCTTTCACACTCGGGTCAGCCAAAGAGGCAAAGGCTTTGGTATGCCAAACAATCCGGCAATATACATCCTGTTCTCGAAGTTTACGCGCCACCAGCCGGCTTTGCCGCCCGCCAAAATCGATGACATCTATGATTTGTTGTCCTGCGCTCACGAACATCCCCCTTTCTTATACGATGCCAACATAAGGAAGATTCCGATAGATTTGATCGTGGTCCAATCCATATCCAACAACAAACAGGTTTGGAATCACAAACCCTGTGTAGTCTGTGGAAATATCCACTTCACGCCGCTCGGGCTTGTCCAGCAGAGTGCAGATGCGAAGGCTTCTAGGCTTCCTGGAGCTAAGGTTTTCCACCAGATATTTTAAGGTAAGTCCTGAATCGATAATATCCTCCACGATGAGAACGTCCTTGCCTTCGATCGTACTATCTAGATCTTTTAGGATCCGCACAACACCGGTCTGTTTTGTGCCTGAGCCATAGCTTGAGATAGCCACAAAGTCCACTTCTAAAGGCAGATCAATACTCCGGATCAAATCCGCCATGAACACAAAGGCCCCTTTCAGAATCCCAACGACAAACAGATTCCCATCCCGGTAATCCTCGGTTAGCTGTGCTCCCATTTCCTTGATTCGCTCGTGCAAATCTTCTTGTGAAATCAATACCTTAATGCTTTGATCATCGACCATTCTGCCACCTGCTCCTTAAAGTCTACTCTCCGTATTCTACCATAAAACACCCATCGACACCAACACTTAGTTGTGCCAGGGACTTAGCACCATCACCGATGGCCCGCTGCGCGATGTACAACAACTGGGCAATTGGTGTTCTATGACTGGGAGGCTATCCTCTTTGACCGGTCTGTACCTTTCTGGATGGGTACCAACACTCTTTTGAAATAAAATAAGACCCTGCGATAAACCTCGCAGGGCCCTTTGCCGCATGGCTAATTAATACATCATATCAGGGGACATGCCACCACCCGGAGGCATCGGTGGTAGATCCTCTTCCTCTTCGGCAATCAATACTTCAGTAGTCAGGAACATGCCGGAAATACTGGTGGCGTTCTCCAATGCGCTACGGGTGACCTTAGCAGGGTCAATAATCCCGGCCTTCACCATGTCAACATACTCACCGGTTGCCGCATTATAGCCTGTACCCTTAGCAGCCTTCCGCACTTCCTCAACAACAATGGCGCCCTCAACACCGGCATTGTTGGCAATCATCCGGGTTGGTTCCTCAAGGGCCTTGGCAATAATGTTCGCGCCTGTGGCTTCATCACCGGTAAGCTCTACGTTCTGAAGCACTCCCGCCGCCTGAAGCAATGCAACACCGCCACCGGGAACAATTCCTTCCTCAACGGCAGCCCGGGTCGCGGACAAGGCATCCTCAACCTGGTGCTTCTTCGCTTTCAGCTCAGTCTCTGTTGCCGCGCCTACGCCAATTACTGCGACACCACCGGCTAGTTTGGCCAAACGCTCTTGGAGTTTCTCTTGATCATAATCGGAATCGGTGTTATCGATCTCCCGACGGATTTGGGCGATTCTGCCCTTGATGTCATCGGCAGAACCAGCACCATCAACAATAATGGTATCATCCTTGTCCACACGGATCTGACGAGCTTTGCCGAGCATATCCAAACTGGTGTTCTCCAGCTTCAGACCCATATCCTCGGAAATCACTTGACCACCGGTAACTACAGCAATATCCTCAAGCATCGCCTTCCGTCGATCGCCAAAACCAGGAGCCTTGACTGCTACTACATTCAATGTACCCCGAATCTTGTTCACCACTAGAGTGGCTAAGGCTTCGGCCTCTACATCCTCAGCAATAATCAACAGTGGACGACCAGCTGAGACGATTTTCTCCAGCACAGGTAGTAAGTCAGCAGCGGCACTGATCTTCTTATCTGTAATGAGTACGTAAGCATCATCAAGGATCGCTTCCATACTATCCTTATTGGTTACCATATACGGAGAAATGTATCCCCGATCAAACTGCATTCCTTCCACCACATCCAAGGTCATGCCAATTCCCTGGGATTCCTCAACGGTAATCACACCATCACGGCCGACCTTCTCCATGGCCTCGGCTACTAGGTTTCCAATCTCCTCATCACCTGCGGAAATGCTAGCCACCTGGGCAATGGCTTCCTTGGTTTCTACCGACTGTGCTAGTTTCTTCACTTCGTCTACAACCAGACTAGCTGCCTTATCCATACCTCTTTTAAGAAGCATGGGATTAGCTCCTGCAGCAACGTTCTTAAGACCTTCCTTGATCATCGCCTGGGCAAGAACCGTTGCGGTGGTGGTACCATCTCCCGCTACATCATTGGTCTTTGTCGCTACTTCCTTAACCAATTGGGCACCCATATTCTCAAACTTATCCTCAAGTTCAATATCCCGTGCGATGGTGACACCATCGTTAGTAATCGTTGGTGAACCATATTTTCGCTCTAAAATGACATATCGGCCCTTGGGTCCTAAGGTGACCTTAACTGCGTCTGCAAGCTGATTGACGCCGCGCTCCATGGCCCGTCGTGCCTCTTCATGAAAAAGAACCTCTTTACCTGCCAATGTTCTGACCCCTTTCTTTATGGATTTACGAGATTACCGCCAACAGGTCGGACTCCCGCAGGATTAAGTATTTCTCTCCATCAACCTTTACTTCTGTGCCAGCATACTTACCGAAAATAACTACATCACCCACGTTAACACTCATGGGCTTGCGGTTACCTTCTTCATCGTAGGCACCAGGTCCAACTGCTACAACCTTGGCCTCCTGGGGTTTCTCCTTAGCTGTATCGGGAATAACAATACCGCTTTTAGTCTTCTCCTCCGCCTCTAGGGGTTGAACGACGACGCGGTCAGCAAGGGGTTTAAGGTTAAAGCTCATTTGCACGAACCTCCTTATGCACATTTTCGTCAGTCTAGTTATTAGCACTCATCTTAGGCGAGTGCTAACATCAATTAATAATATATAAGACTATCCAAGCCTTGGCAAATAAGCATTAGGAACGAAATCATGATTGTGGGGGAATCTAGCCACAAAATCGCTCCATTTCTTCTTCATTCTTCCTTTATCTTGCTATCTTACCTATTGGATACTACAAAGGCCCGGTGGACCTTATTCCATCGAGGAATCACCGGAAAACTATCTACTTTAGCACAGTGTTCGATATCCCGGCTAAAACCGAGTTTCTCCAGTCGTGCCCCGTGGGTAGTATTACGTAGAAACTCCACCGGATCAGTAAATTTATATTGCCCATAAATTCCTTGGGCTACCCGGGCACTATCGGTAGGATTCACCATCCCCAATCGGGCCATGATCACCCCGGCACAAAAGGCATCTTCTAATGAGAACCTTCCCTGGGTACCTGCACAGACGAACAGAAGATCATCCCCACCCCTGCAATACTCCACAATCGCCTCCACATTTAGCAAACTACCAATTAATACAGTATCTGCCCGTTCCAAAGCCCTTTCCACGGCGAAGGTACCATTGGTGGTCGTCAACCCGATCTGCTGCTGTCTGACAACATCCGGGGTATACTCCAAGGGTGAATTACCCAATTCAAAACCATCAATGGGTAGCGCCTTCCGCTCCCCGCCTAGCAGGCGTCCATCACCCATGTTGCGCCAGCACCTAGCCTGCTCCACCGTGGCAAAAGTAGCCACAAGAGCAGCACCATTGTAAAGGGCAGTATTGATCGTGGTGCTAGCCCGCAAAACATCAATCACCACCGCCGTGGATACCTGGGAACAGTACTCCACTTCACTGGGTATCAGTGTCACATCCACCCGCATCATAATCCCTCCAAAGCAAACCATATAATGGTTGCATCTGTATTATACCTAGAACCCAATTAACCAATGCCACATCAACGCTTAGAATCATGGCTTCATTATTTAGAAGCCATGATTGTAAATCATAGTATACTTGTGTATACTGTGTAAAGGATGATAAAGCCTAATCTGACCGATGGAGGTGTTTTGCGTTGAAAGAAAAGGTTAAGGAGCTTCTTGATCAGATCCGTCCTTCGCTGCAAGCCGATGGCGGCGATGTCGAATTAGTTGAGGTTGAAGATGATGGAACAGTAAAGGTGCGACTAAAAGGCGCCTGTGCTGGTTGTCCAATGTCCCAAATGACTCTGCAGCACGGAATAGAGCGTGTACTTAAAGAGCAAATCCCTGAGGTGAAGAAGGTCATTGGTGTTTGAGGCCCTATCCATGTTAAGGAAGCCGAGCTTCCTTAACATTCCCCTTTTTTGATCCTTAGGCAATGCTCCACCATCCGGTCAAAACGTTCAAACTCCCTGAGAAAGTCTTTCTTTTCTCTGCGATCTAATAGCCGATCCAATTGGTATTCGAGTAATCCAATAGGTCTTGGCACATGCTTGCCTACCATAACTAAAGACTCCATAGCGAATAGGACACCTCCAAATCACAGGGGAACTTCCGCACCCGCCAGTGGCAGTAGTGCAAGAGAAATATGAACCTTTCTGGAGGAGTTCCCCGGAATGCAAAGAAAAAACACGCTTTTAACCCATGTATACGACATTGTTCGCGGATTTCCTGCAATTGCCAGCAGAATTTTACGAAGGTGGAGGAGGGACACCACACCGTCAAGCAAGGCCAGCCAGAGGTCCCGATCAGATTGCACCACCTGAGTCTGGCGAACCCTCACAAACATACATCAAATCCAAGTCATGAGGTCGTGACCCTTTGCTGATTCCCATGAAAGGTAATTCCAGGTATCATTTGTAGTATTTCTACGACATGGTATAGTAGTCTAGAGGTAGCGGAATATCACCACTACACTTTTCAATGAAATCGATAAGCAGACCTCTGGTGGGCTGTTACACCAACAAAGGTCTTGTGGATCGAGTATCCGGATATCTGAATATCTTAGCCGTCACCAAGACAATTTGATCAGGATATATTGGCCCTCTAATCAACTGCAATGTACAGGGTCGATATAAACTTGAGATATACACGGAGGAAATCGCCTTGGCAAATGATCGTGACAAGTTGAACAGACCTTTCCAGGAAAATGTTTCACTGAATCTGAGTTCATCGGAAGAGGAGATCCGGCACAATCTCGAAATAGCAGCCTCTGTGCCGGGGTTCTTCAAGTTAGTTATGATACAGGCCACGGAAGATGAAACTAAGGAGATTGTGGTGCTGCAGGAAATGCTCTATGAACCGTACCATCCTGAGGAACCATGTCCTTGTGGGAGTGAATCCCCCTTTGGAACGTGCTGTAAGACATACGGGCACAGAAGGCCTTTTGTTGCTAACCCGGATGGATCCCTCAGTCTAGCATGTGCATATAAAGAAAGCTGGGTGTGGGACAGCTTCGAGGAAACCCGCAGGGTCTTAAAGAGTCTACCTAACTTCCTTACCGTAGAGGATTCGGATGAGTGCTGTTTTTTCAGGTATTGTCCGCATGGTAGCGGTATCGGGAAGGAATTGTTTGGTACAGTTGAACTGAGAGCCACCAGCCTCACCATCGAA
Organism: Limnochordia bacterium; assembly: GCA_023230925.1. Taxonomy (NCBI): domain Bacteria; kingdom Bacillati; phylum Bacillota; class Limnochordia; species Limnochordia bacterium. The sequence continues at coordinate 12,257 of JALNWK010000025.1, read as the reverse complement.
ACCCTAAGTGAGAACCGATACCATTCACTACGTGAGGCTATCGAAAAGGCCCAATCTTCTCCACTTCCGAAAGGTGAACGGAGCGTAAAGATACTGTCACCCGAGATGGAGGACGAGGGACTCGGCGGTGGAGGAGTTCCAGAAGAGACACCACTTCTGGAAAAGTACCAGGTATACCGCAAACGCACCATGAAGATCCACTCAGAAGCAGTGCATGAGATCCTGAGTTCAGAACTCTTCCAGGCAGCAAAAATGTTGAAGATGACTGCAGGTCAGATTATTACCATGGACGAAGAGGAAACACCTGTGTTGATGGACTTCGCATTGCATGAAGTACAACGCCATGGAAAACCGATCATTGATTACTATCTTAAAGATACTGTGGCGGAAGATGCCATCGACCAAGCCCTTCACGAAGCCCTGGCAAATACATGGGTGTCCTTTTTCCGAATTGAGCAGGTTACTAGCGAAGGTCTAATCCTGCGTGATTTGATGGATGACAGTAGACCACAATTGCAATTGATTGATATCGGGTTGAGCTCCACAGCAAAGAAGGAATACGGTATCATGGTGCGCATTGTCCCGTTACCCGATTTCGCAATAACCTCTGGCTGGATGTTTGGGGTAACACCGGATCGAGTGGCCGCTGAGCAAAAAAGGTATGAAAAAATCCTGAGGTCAACTGCAAGACGACGAAGAACTGCCGCGGGAATCATCCACTTTCGCAAGATTAGTGCCCCGTCGCACATTTCCTATCGGTCTTAAGTAATCGACAATGGATCTTGCCATCCTTGAAGCTCCCCCCAAAAATGATGACAAACAAGGGTTCCGACCTTGCTGCATCGGTCCAAACGCTGTAACAACGTATCCAAGTGGATGATAGCGGATGATCCCGCTGCCATCCACTTGGACAAACACCCTAATCCGGAACACCCTTCTTTTCCCATGCTAATCCCGCATATAATCGCAGATTTGTTACAACTGGATACTAACCCAACGTTCATTACGGAAGCGCAAGGTAAATGCCACCCCAAGGGTCACTAGGTACATGATAGCTCCAGCCCAAGCACCCAAAAGGCCAAAGCCTAGGGTAAAGGCACCGATATAGGCACCAGGGATAAACAATATGGAAGAAGCTAGAACGATTGAAACACCGGTGAATACGCTATCACCTGCACTGTTTAAAGCAGATCTAAACACGATATTCAAGGCATCAAAGATCTGATATAGAGCCATTAGTCTTAGCAACTGCTCCCCAACCCGGATAACGCCGACATCAGGCGTAAAAATTGATACAAGTTGCCTTGGGAATACCAAGAAGACAATTGCAGAAATACCCATGGTAGCCATAGCCAAGGCTGCACCAATATAGCCACTTCGTTTGGCAGCATCAAGATCCCCTGCCCCCATCCAACGTCCAACCATTGAACCGGTAGCTGCCCCAAAGGCAAATCCGGGCATGAATGATAGCCCGGCCAACTGATTGGCGATCTGACTACCCGCCAGCTCATTGGTACCGAGTCTGGCGATCAGGGCAAAAAATACGCCGAAAGCCATCACCTCAATGGAATCAGCAAGACCAATCGGCAGACCCACCTTGATCATATCCCCAAGACTTTTCACAGATGGGAAGGAACGCTTACCCACGTGACATTTTCGCCTGTATTTCACTAGCACCACCGCAATGAACAGGCAAAACCCAATCGTCTGGGCAATTACGGTGCCCCAAGCAGCCCCGGCAATTCCCATAGGCCGCAAGCCCGCCTTGCCAAACACCAGGATGTAATTGGCAAAAACATTGACCAATACCACAGACCACGAGATGAACATAGGGGTTTTGGAGTCCCCAAGCCCCATCATAAAACTCATAATTGCGGTGGTCAGCAAGGCGGCGGGGAACTCGATTAAACGGATATTACAGTACGTTAGCGACAGTTGCACAAGTTCGGCACCCGGCTCCATTATGCGGAAGAATAAGCGAAACACCGATGGCAATAAAAGCCCTATGGGTAACAGTAATGCCACCAAGAACAACGAATTCCACAGAACGCACCCGGCGCCCCTAAGATCTCCCTCGCCAAACCGTCGGGCGGTAAAGGGCATGACCGCAGACACAATACCCCGGGGAATGAGGAAAAGAGCGAAGTACACCGTACTTGCCAAACCTACAGCTCCTAGGGCTGAGGTACTTACCCGACCCATGAAAAACGTGTCGGTAAAACCAAGCAAGACTCCCGCCAGATTAGATAAGACAACTGGTCCTGCAAGCCTAATAATGTCTTTGGCCAATACCCGATCCTCATGGTTTAGCCTAGCTTGCAGGACGCCCAGACTATCCTTAAACATAATCCACCCCTATAGTTTTAGGCAGTGCCCTGGCACTGCCATCTTGCACCCTAATAGGTCCCCCTAAGCTCATAGAGCGTCAGGGCCCTTTCGAAATCCGGAAGACTAGTCTTCTGCTTCGGTGTAAAAACTAATCTTCGGTCACAGCCAGGTAGCAAAGTGAAGCAATTATCGTCAAACTCGCCGGGTATATTCCCTGGATCTAAGCTTACATAGAAAGCTGGTCGATCCGTGGACAGCCGGACTTCAAACCTACCTGCGATCTCCTTAACCCGCATATCGATCTTGGGCTGGGCCAGACTACAGCGTTTATACTCGGTAAAGAAGTGTTCATTGTAGAAAACCTCTCCGTTGGCATGCATCGTTAGTACGGCGAACACCTCATGACGTTTTGGTGCAATCTCAGCAATACTGTAGGTACGTACCCGTTTAGCACTACCCGCCGCGATCTCAAAGGAAACAGCCTCTTCCTGCTTGACGTTTCCCTCAAAATCCATGATTTGCACCACTAGCTCCGCCTGCTGAGAAGTAGTCCGATCATTCACCGCCCAGATCTCAAGCTGCCCCTCTTCCTTTTCAAAGGAAGAGATCATCAGGGGGGCATAGAACCGTCTAGCCATATAATGTAGGAGCTTCCATTTACCGGAATACTCCAGAGAGGACCATGAGCACACCGGCCAGTTGTCATTTAGCTGCCAATAGATGGTACCCATGCAGGTTGGCCGCAAATGTCTCCAGTATTCAACGGCGGTCTTAATTGCCAAGGCCTGCTGTACTTGACTAAGGTATACAAACCCGGCGAACCCTTCGGGCATGCGGAAATAACGGGTCTGCATTTCAATGATCCGGGAGTTGCCCCCTCGGTTCCGCTGATGATGCTCCAGAACTGGTGAGGTGGCATTCAGTTGATCCTCGGAGGCATAGGAACGGATCGTCGAAAGGGACGGAAAGGACTGGTAACCAAATTCCGAGCAGAAACGCGGGACCACCTGGTAATATGCATCGAAGGATGCACTCTCATGCCATACCCGCCAATAGTGCATGTCTCCTCTGGAATCATCGTGCCAGCAGTCGGAATAATCCCCAGGTCCACCGCAGGGAGAACTTGGCCAATACAGCCGAGTGGGATCCGCCTCTTGGACCGCTTTGCCAATGGTGCCCTCATACAGTCGATCGTAATCAACTAGATAGCGATCCCTGTTTTTCCGGGAAGGCTCAAACCAGTTTAGTCCTCCGAGGCATTCATTGTTACCACACCACAGGGCAATGCAGGCATAATCCCGCAGCCGCTTTACTTGATGAAGAACCTCTTGGCGAACATTATCCAGAAAGTCCGGCGTTGCCGGATACAGGGCACAAGCGAACATGAAATCCTGCCATACCAACAAGCCCTTCTCATCACATAGCTGATAGAACACATCTTTTTCGTACTGGCCGCCACCCCAAACCCGGATGATGTTCATGTTGGCCTTAACCGCACTGGTTAACAGATCGTCCAATCGTTCTTCCGTCTGCCGGGCCGGAAGTGCATCGGCAGGGATCCAATTGGCCCCCTTGGCAAAAATATCTACGTCGTTCACCCGTATTTTAAAAGAAAGGCCGATGTCATCCTCTTCGTTGATAATCTCTAGTTTACGCAAGCCTAGACGTTTTTGCACCACTTCATCAAAGACACAAACAGTCAAATCATAAAGGTGTTGCTCCCCATATCCCCTGGGCCACCATAGCTGTGGTTGATCCACCCTAAGCTGAACTCTAAGCCGGTTAAAACCGGGCTCCAGGCTAACCTGTTGGGTAATTTGCTGGCCAGCCAATTTCACTACGAAACTAGTGGCATGGGCTTCTAGCGAGTCAACTTCTACATATACATCAACCAAGCAGTAATCATCAAAGTGGGTCTGCTCTGTGTACACATAGTTGATCCGGCCGCTGGATGTACCATGTAGGTAAATATCGTCATATATTCCGGCGACCATAAGGCAACAGCCCCAGTCCCACCCACCATGACATGCCACCTTACGTACTAAGTTAATGTGCGGGGACTGAACGGGATTTTGGTTCATTGGAATGGGATAGGGCATCTCCTTACTTCTAGCAATCGCGCTAAGCTCCGCGGACCGGAAGATGATTTTGATGGTATTTCTACCTTTAAATAAGTAGTCGCGCACCTCAAAACGATAGCGACGGAACATGTTATCTGTCTCGCCCACCAATTGATCATTAATATAGATCTCCGTAAGCGTATCCAGCCGTTCACAATTAAGTACAACGGATTCGCACTCCAAAAGCCCCTGTTCCACTTCAAATTCCCGGGTAAAGACACAATCATGTCGACCGATCCACTGCAGATCCAATTCGTTAGTACCATAGTAGGGATCCGGGATCCGGCCAGCGGCGAGCAGTGCACTGTGAGTATCTCCCGGTACTTCCACATCAATCTGATCCTTATTCCTTTCTTGATACATCTGCCATTTCCCTGATAAATCAACTCTCATTAGTACCAATCCTTCCTCGGTAATCGCAGTCCTTGCCCTTAGCGATTGAGCACTACTTCTGTATGAATTATAGATTAGTGGGAGGACTTGTCAAGGTCCCGTCCTCAAGCAAGATCCCCAGGAAGGAGCTTATCTGTTGTAATAATGCCAATACCCTTCATTAGCATCTGAGCGAGCACATCCTTCCCGTTTACAGTCCACACAACAATAGGAACACTAGTCCTTTGGGCCAGTTCTATCGGTTCCCCATTAGGGAAGCGATGCACATCAATAAAAAATCGATTTGTCGCCTTGATGCTTTGAAATCTTTCATTGGACATCTCTGTTGCTAGATATCCGAGCCAGAACTTCTCATCGAGACAATGGATTCGATCCAAGTGCTGCCAATGAAATGAAATGAACGCGATCTGCTCTTCCATGTGGTGTTCATGGATCTTGTCTACTAAACCCTGTAGTTCTTGTTCGGAAAGGACCCGATCTTTAATCTCGACCAAGAGTCTCATCTTACTCTCTTCGCACAACTGTAGAAGCTCATCTAGTAACGGAACCCGTTCTCCGGCGAAGGACTGAGCAAACCAGCCTCCAAAATCTAGTTTCCTCAACTCCCTAAGGGTCATGTCCCTGGCTAATCCTTGTCCGTTGCTTGTACGATCAACCCGATCGTCATGTAAACAGATCCAATATCCATCTTTGGTCAATCCGACATCGGTCTCGGCATATCGATAGCCAAGTCTCACTGCATTGCGATATGCGGCAAGGGTGTTTTCGGGAGCATAGTGCGCTGCACCCCGATGGGCAACAACTATTGGTTCCGTTGAGAAAAAGCTACACACTCTCTTTCACCTCACAGATTCCTCATAGAAACTGTAGTAAACATGTTGTTGTTCGACATGGTCTTGTATTATCCCTGTCAAACTCCGCACCTGCACTGGGGTTTTGACATAGGCCCGGCGAAAAAAAGAGAAACCATGTGCTAGTTTGGTGAATCAAGTCCATAGCGAGCGAATATTTGTTCCGGTGTACCAAGTTCTTCAGGTAAAAGTCTTAACGTATAGCCGGCTAAGACAGAGAACTCCATTACATGGAAAATCCCATAGTATGCCCCTTGAAATACAATAACGTAATCTGCTACGGCCTTTTTTAATTCGCGCCGCCATCGTCTTACACCAAGGGGTTCATCTGAGCTGTCTGCACGACTCATTCGGGTGGAAACGTCGTAGAGTGATTCTTCATCCTCTTCTTCCTTCATCCATGTGCGGTATGCCATAGTAAGTGCAACCATGGCAAAGGTGATAAAAATGTGAGCCACCGCTGCCCGTTGGTTTTTCTGGGGTATGTTTTCCAAAGCCCAGGCTTGTTTACCTTCTCGAAATAGAGTGTTTTCAATGAGTGAGCGGCCATCGTAGTTATCAAAGGTTTCGAGCGGCTTTTCCACAGGTTGATTAGTAAGGTAAACCACCTTGCCACCGGGGCCGTATTCCTTGTTATCCCAGATGCGCACTACCACGGCATTAATTGGCTTGGGACGATATCCGCGACGGCGCATTCGCTTAAGGTCTTCGGGATCGTTATAGGAATCCCAGAAATGAAGGTCCTTAATCCCAATCACTTCGGTTTTAAGGACTTCCTTCGTACGATTCTTACCATGTCCTTGTGTAACGGTCCGGGTACGTGTTTGGACGTAACCTCTATTCTGTTCGGCATAAACGCGAGCTGCTTTGTAGACCTGCATATCATGCCTAGCCGGTACCACAAAGAAGATATCCCGCTGATCGAGCCAAGCCATAGTTGAACCGTCCAGAAATCCTCTGTCAACGAGCACCTTGGCAATACGGACACCACCTGGAGCAAGATTCTCCTCTGCTTGTCGAATCAACCGTTTGGTGCAACAGGTATCATGGCGCTGAATTTTCGTGACGATCACCGCAACGGGAATCTCTGTAATTAGATCGTAGGCAACGACAGCTTTAAATCCAAATACCTCGACCTCGACAGACTTAGTTCGTCCGGAAGCGGTGGTCATGGTCTTTGTTCTCGTAACTTTGCCTGCCCCCTTGCACTTTGCTGTTGTCTCTACGTCGGTACCGTCAATGATTAACGTAACTTCAGATGGAAAAGCCCCAAACTTGGCCAAACAGCGTATTGCCATGTTGAAGAACCTCGCTGACTCACGAACTAACAAATCAGCTATGAAGTTAGCCACCATTTGAGCACTAAAAGGTTTGGGAGGTTCCTTGTCCTCTCCTCTTTTCTCATGGGAACGACGACATAAACCCTCATCTATCCAGCGAGCATTAAACCCCATTACTCTCATCATTGCCGGATCAGTGAACAGCAAGGTTGGCATAGCATACATATGTTCGATCCCCAACAATGTCTTAACCATATACGTAAGTATTATCAAGGCTGATGGCACTATGAATCGTTGTCTGCGACTCGGTGCTATCTTATCCAGAAAGTCCATAAATCCAATCTCTCGCAAGAAGGCTAGAAAAGCATCCAGAAGCCCTGCTTGATCCAGGTTGTGTACAGAGTCAATCGGCTCCCGATTTGCCACCGTCTTAGCAACAGCCTCGTCGTTACGTTCGGCGACCTCCCATCCGATTCTTTCAAACATGGCCTTACGTGCTTCCAACTTCTTTTGTCCTAGCTTAGAATCAGGTCCCGTAGATCGAGCCATACCAACACTACCCTTCGCGAAGGAATGTAATTACCTGGTAACTTCGCGAAGTATTTCCATTCTCCTGCTTACTGACGAAAAAAGTTTTCCGGATAATAAAACGGCATCCGAACCGAGAAAGCTTATGTCAAAACCCCAGCGCACCTGCAGAGCTTGCTTGTCTCGCTGATTTCTACTGTGATACTCTCATATTCCTGCACCGATCACCATATGATGTTACTAAAGAACATCGATGTTGGGAGCCTCTTATTTTTTTTCGGAACACCTTGACCTTTTCATCCATCCAGACCCACTCTTCTGTCCGCTATGTCCCTGCAATTGACATTATTGGGATAATTGGCCTGACTATGCGCTTTTGGGTGACTGTAGTAATATTGGTCTACTGTCTGTATTGACATGAGGTTTGTCCACATTATATAATTTATGTGTATGTTAATAATCCCCATTTCTAGAAAGGATTTCAGGAGGGATTTCATTGTTCAAAAGCCGCTGTAAAGTCGTTGTTTGTACATTGGTGGTCATGTTGTTTGTGTCAACGGGAGTCTTCGCCAGCAGAGTTGAACTCGGAGCTAACGTAATGAAAGGCAGTCTGCGTATTTCAGATCATTGGCTGTATGGAAGGATCAATAACGATATGTCCTTCTTATCCTTCGCAGGGAAAGTAGCATTAACTACCAATTTGGAGCTTGAAGTTGAACATATGTTCGGAAAAGCAGAATTGGCAGAACCGGACGACTACGGTATTAACTTTTACGGATACACGAACACCAAATTGGGCGGGAAACTAAAGCTTTCCGACAGCGTAAGTATACTGATAGGTTACTCCCGTTACCTTTCCCAATACGACTCGTACTACTCTTCCGGTTACACACTAGAGAACCAAGGTGGTGGGTTTAAGGTTGGGTTCGAAGCTGTAACACCTGCAACCAAGGGTTTCTCCGCATCGGTCCGATATGCCTTTCTCCCCTTCGTATACACCACCACATTTGAGTTAGAGGAAGACGGGGAAGGCGTAGGAGTCGCAGCAACCGAAGAGGAGTACGAATATGACGACTACGTAGGGACAGGACATGAACTAAAGGCAAGACTCCGCTACGTCTTCAACAGCGGTCTTGGGCTTGAGTTAGGCTATGTAGCCGAGGTGTACAACGGTGTATCTAGTTGCTGTAATGATTACTTTCACGAACCCGCGGGAGTCAGCAGTATTTACGCGGGATTAAACTTCGCATTCTAAGGTTGGATTCTCCAAGGGGTGCCGGTGCTACAATCACGACGCCCCTTGTCCCAATACTCCCCCTATGATGACCTACCTATCAAAAGATATTACTCCAAACCTTCCCGATGACACCACCCTATTTCCCAGGGGATAACATGAGGGCAGCGTGCCAGCTTGCTCCTTCTGGCACGCTGCAACTAGTCCCAAAGCTGTGGACTACTACCGATAATATTCCTAGTTCACCTCAACTGTAACATCAATTGTCCTGATACTATCGGCACTCACCACCACTTCCCGCATCCAATAGTCACAGTATTCCTCATAGAGATAAACCTGAAGATCATAGGTTCCTTCCTTGACCTCTGCCTCAAATAGTCCATTCCTGATCATTTCAGCATCAGTAACATAGTCTTGCTGATGCTTATATAAATCAGGATCATGACGATAGAGCATTAACCGCGCCTGTTCATCGTCACAGGGCATTCCGTTCAAGGACACCCGAAACCGGATCTTGCCTAGGGCTGCTAGCGAAATCATCCTTTGCAGTGTCTGCCCCGCCTCAATAGTCAGTTTCCTAAACCAAGTGCTGTCAAATTCATCGATAATCAGCAAATCATAGGTACCCTCTCTAAGAGTCTGTTCAAAGATACCTGAGGAAAGCATTTCTAATTCACAAATATACTCCTGGTATTCTGGGTCATATTCCTCGGGATCATGTTCATAGAGCATCAGACGACACTCATACTCTTCTATGGGAATTCCACCCTGCGTTACGTTTACGCGAAGCTTACCTTTACCACCAATGTTGACATTTTCTTCAGTCACCTCGCCACTTCTGATAACAATCCGTCGTCTTACAACATCCGAGAAACCCTCGCCGATGGAAAGCATTAGAAGATCGTAGGTCCCTTCCCTAAGCTTCTGCTCATAGATGCCCTTCGATACCTGCTCTGCATCACCTACATACTCCTCATTGTAGTAAAATTGATAGTCTGATACGTCAGGGTCATGCTCATAGAGCATCAATCGCATACCTGGATTCGTGTATGGTTTTCCATCGGACAGTACCTTAAAGCGAAGGGTTCCCCTCCCATCCACATCGACAGTACGTTCTAGGGTCTGACCTGCCGGTAGTACTAGCTTCGTTACGACTATGTCATTAAAGCCTTGACCAAGACCGGTAATCTTAATATCATAGGTACCTTCCTTGAGGTTACCTTCAAATACACCCTTTTCCATTTCTCTCAGGTCATCTATATAATCTACCGGTGTGGTGTGACCACTAACATGTCTGTATACCCCAACCTTGGTCTGCGCCAACGAGTACAACTTACCCTCAGAGATCAACTTGATCCTTAGTTTACCTGAAGCTAGCGGGACACTCTTTTCCAGGGTCTTACTATTCTGGATCTGCAAGTTCCCGATGTGGATTTCACCAAAGCCACCCATGGACGGGGTAACAACTAGATCGTAGTTTCCCTCCCAAAGGTCAACCATAAATACTCCCGGCTGACCCGCCATTTGATCAAGGAACTTGATTAGCTTATTTTCCTGCCACAATTGGACCTTGACGTCACTAATTGGCCGTCCATTGTCTGTCACACTAACCACAAGCCTACCCGGAACCGCAAAGATGAACTCCAGTTCCTGTGTCCTCAGCGCTTGCACCTCGACACCTTCGGCGGTTTTCGTCTGGACCGGTTCCCCAAGGTAAGTACAAAGAACGTTATAGAACCCTGGTTGTACGGAGGCTTCCAAGCCCTGTGGGTGTGCGGTAAACTCCTTTACAATATCCCCACCAGAGTAAAGCTTCGCCGTTAACATCGAAGAAGGGATCGCTTTATCGCCAGCTTTTGCCTTGATGACGATCTTACCCAGTATCTCACCAAAGTCAATTTCAAGGGTGGTCTGCTGGTCTGGGTAGATAAAGGAGCTGACCTTCTTCACTAGTGATGGGTACTCCTTCAGAGTAACCGTAAACTCGTACAGGCCAACGCCTAACACTGCGGTGGGAGGCACTCCCTTCCATACTACACTAGTCGGCAAACTGGCCCGATGAACCTTGATAGTAACACCATCACTCACATCTTGCTTCCCGGCCCTTGCCCTAAGTTGCACATGGCCCTGTAACGCTCCGAAATCCAAGCGGACTTTTGTAGTCTCTCCCTTTTGAAGCCTTACTCCCGGTTGAATAGCAACAAGATCATATCCATCCACCTGGTAGGTAGCCTTGACCCTATAGACCCCTTCATTAAGCGAGAGAATCATTGTCTCCTCGGAGCGCTGTGCCTGATAGGTAACAGCCTTGCCTGCTGCGTCGACAATCTCAAAGACAGTCTTTCCTGTTAGATTGACACTGGCACCCCAGGCTTGCACCTCTAACTGCGGGGGAGATACAACCTCGGCCATAATGGAGTTAAGGGCCTTACTCAAAGTCACCTCATCATTGGCAGAAAAGTACTTTCCTATACATTTCACTTTCTTTTCAGCCGATGGTGTAAGAGCGAATCCCACCACATATGGCTCAACAATGATCCCTTCCGCCTGCAGTTTTCGGGATATAGCACAAGGATCTGCACCACAACTTTCCTCCCCATCGGTAACCAACACGATCACGTTTTGCCCATTTCCCTTGGGAAAATCCAATGCTGCCTGTTCCAATGAATAACCAATGGGGGTCTTCCCCGATGGTTTCACGGCTTCAACGATCGCTAGTATTGATGAGCGTACTTCATCGACCCTTCCAAAGGGCTGCAATAGTGCTGAATCAACGCAGGGGCTCAAACCCCGTATGCTAGAGCCATAGACCCGCAGACCGATTTCCAGATCGGGTCGGTCCACCAAGCCTGTAATCACTTCGCGCAGGACTTCCTTAGCCACGTCCATGCGGGTCCTACCATCGTCTAGAAGTTCATACATACTAAAAGATGCATCCAAGATAAACTCTATGTAGGTTTTTGCCTGTGTCACCTTTGCACGATGGGTGCTCACTGCCACAGGACCGTCCCAAGCGGCCATACCACCGGTGTAGTTGTATACCTTTGGAAATCCCGCCTGCGCAAGTATTTCGGCTCCTTCCCTGCTCCTCACTCCGCTACGGCACACCACTAGTATTTCTTTTTGACGATCCAACTCACCTAATCTATTCTCAAGTTCACCCAGTGGAATCAAGACTGCGCCAGGCATATGCCCGCTCTCATATTCATCAAGTTCCCGTACATCAAGAATGATCATCTGCCCAAAGGACTCCTCAATCAGAGTCTTCGTCGCCTCGGTATTGAGATCGTTTACCTTTGCCTCAGCCCCTGCAAATAGAGCCATAAGCATAACAATGATGAGAAAGGGCGTATTTAGATATTGGGGGGAGTAAATCAGGAATATGTAAATGACGAAAGAGTAACCATTCTTTTCATATAGAGGAAGGAAAAAGAGATGACACCGAGAACCCCGTAGTTATTCAGAGTAACACGGAGGTTACAGCGGTGTCACTAGATGAGATCATACCATATCTGAGTAGTAT
>JALNWK010000024.1 GCA_023230925.1 Limnochordia bacterium | reverse complement strand
TTAGGTGATCGGGATGAACCGGAATCACTGATCGACATGAACCGGAATCGGTGATCGACATGAGCCGGAATCACTGATCGGGATGAACCGGAATTGGTGATCGACATGAACCGGATTTCGCGATAGCAGATAGCCTCTTAGAAAGAGCAACGAGGGTTGAGAATCGTAAGTCTATTGTGGATTCATTTTCCAACATGATATTATCCAAAGTGATACCCCCTCTGTAGCAGGGGGTATTCGTTTAGGTTAAGGAAGTAATAAGGGCAAAGAAGCGATGATATCGCCCGGTTGAAAGTGGTGAGTATCTTGTTAGCCATCAGACCTTTCTTCTACCTGATCTTAGTATTGGTTATGGTTGCAACCTCACCGATGGATGCTGGCTTTGCTAGCGAGGATGAGGTGTTTGGGGACGATGCATTCGATACCCACGGAAGTGTAATGCTCGTTATTGAAGCTTCAACCGGATCTATTGTAAAAGCCAATCGGGCAGCCAGTGACTTTTACGGTTACTTACCATCAGAACTGCTAGGTATGCGAGTTGATGAGATCAACATGCTCCTTCCAGCGGAGGTAGAAGAGGAACGGCAAGCCGCAGTATCCGAACAGCGTAACTACTTTGTCTTTCCTCATCGCCTAAGGAATGGTGAAGTCCGGACCGTTGAAGTTTACTCATATCCCATCAACTCAGAGGGACTCTTTGTTCTTTCCATTGTGCATGATATTACCGCCAGAATCGAGGCGGAGCAGACACTACGTGACTATAACCGTCGACTAAAGCGGGCAGAGGATATTACCGGTATTGGGCATTGGGAGTTTCACTTTGTCGATAATAGGGTTGTGGTCTCCGAAGGAGCAAAGCAGGTATATGGGCTAATTGGCGATGAGTGGACAATTAGTGATGTTCAAGCAATTCCACTGCCAGAACACCGAGTAATACTAGATACTGCACTGGCAAACTTGCTCGAAAAAGGTGAGCACTACGACGTTGAATTTCAGATCCGCCGACCCATTGACGGGCAAATAGCGGATATTCGCTCAATCGCGGAGTACGACGAGGATAGAAACGTCGTATTTGGTACCTTGATGGATGTAACTGAGTATCATCAGCTACTAAGACTTGCCAGAAAACGACGGGACACAGTCATTGCCATCGTGTCCCTGCTTCTTCTAGTTAGCATAGTCGGGATTTTTGTCTTGGTTAGGCTACTGTATATGCGAAGACAAAGTGAAGCACAGCTTGCGGCATCAATGAGTATCGCCACAGAGCGGGATAGACAGCTAACACACCTGATGAATAACATACCGGGTATGGTCTATAGGTGTCATAATGACCGCCATTGGACCATGCTATTTGTCAGTAGTGGTGTTGAGGAATTGCTAGGATACACGCCCGACGACCTAGTCCACAATAACAAGATATCTTATATGGACCTCATTCTCCCGGAGTATCATGATTATCTTTGGAATGCATGGCAGGGAGTACTCGAGGATAGACAACCTTTAGTAGCAGAGTACCGGATCCGTACGGCTTCAGGCAGTGTTAAGTGGGTTTGGGAACAAGGTTGTGGTGTGTATGATGAGAATGGTGAACTACTCCTTTTGGAAGGCCTAGTTATTGATATTACCGCACTAAAGGAAGCGGAGGAAGGTCTTCGTAGGCGCGAACAGGATCTGGCGGTGACTCTGCACTCCATTGGAGATGCAGTGATCACAACTGATATCAATGGAAATATTACCCGCATGAATCCCGTGGCGGAGGCATTAACTGGTTGGACGAGCTCTGAGGCCTTAGGCAGACCCCTTACCGAGGTCTTCGAGATCATTAGTACAATTACCCGCCAGCCCCACCTTGACCCTGTATCAATGGTGTTGGAGAGCGGTCAGATTGTTGGTCTAGCCAACCATACTAGTCTTATAGCCCGTGATGGAACCGAGTACCAGATAGCGGATAGTGCGGCTCCTATTGTTGATGTAGACGGTAAAATGCTAGGGGTTGTCCTAGTATTCCATGATGTAACACAGATGTATGAGCAAAGACAGGCCCTAGCGGATAGAGAAAGACAATACCGGGAGCTCTTTGAGTACTCCCTTGATGCCATTGCTGTACATCGCTTGGTACTGGACGATGATGGTAATCCTCAAGACTATGTATTCCTGCAAACTAATACAGCCTTTGAAAAACATACCGGTTTGTATTTAGCGGATATCATCGGCAAACGAGTAAGTGAGATCTACCCGGATATACGTCAAAGTGGCTTGATCGAAATATACGGAAGGGTGGTACTTACTGGTGAGCCGGTTACCTTTGAGACCTACTTTGAACCAACCCAACGTTTTTACTACATCAGTGCATACGCTGTCGGCCAGGATCGATTCGCCACTGTATTTGAAGATATTACCGAACGAAAATTAGCCGAAGATGCTTTGCGCAAAAGTGCTCAGTTGCTTCAGGATACGCAGCGTCTGGCCAAGGTGGGGGGCTGGGAGTGGGATGTGAAGCGGCAAAGCATGACCTGGACCGAGGAGACCTATCATATCCATGGGGTAAATCCTGTAAATATTCCTGTAGGCTCCCCGGAACACATGAATGTAAGCTTGGCGTGCTATGCTCCAGCTGATCAACAGATGATCAAAGGGGCTTTTCAGCGGTGCCTTGATACAGGAGAAGGTTATGATCTTGAATTTCCCTTCACCACTGTTACCGGACAAGCTCGATGGGTACGCACTGTAGCCTACGGGGTCCTTGACGATAGTGGTAATGTCATAAAGGTGATTGGAAATATCATGGATATTACTGAACGAAAACAAGCGGAGATTGAACTCCAAGATAGTGAGACCAGATTCCGCCAGCTGGTAGAACTGGCTCCTGATGCCATTTTCGTGGAAACGGAAGGCACATTTAGCTATGTTAATAACGCGGCCTTGGAGTTGTTTGGCGCGGTTACAGAAAAGGATCTACTAGGGAGACCGGTTTTGGGACAGATTGCCCCTGAGCATCAAGAGATTGTAGCAGAAAGGCTCCATAAGTTAGACGTGGAAAGACAAGCGGTTCCACGGAATGAAGAGGCATTCCTGCAACTAGATGGTACACCTGTATATGTGGAAGTAGCGGCAGTTCCTATTCTGTTTCAGTCCAAGTGGGGAGCCTTAGTCTATGCCCGAGACATTACCGAACGGAAAAGTGCGGAGGCCCAATTGCATTATCTTACCTTCCACGATCCAGTGACTGATCTGTACAATCGAACCTTTTTGGAGGAGAAGCTAAAAGGATTAGATACGGAGAGTCAGCTCCCCCTTGGCTTGATGATGGCCGATGTCGACGGCCTAAAGATCATTAATGATTCGTTGGGTCACCAGCAGGGCGATCGATTGCTGCAACGGGTTGCCGACATTCTTAAGACAACATGTCGTCCGAAGGACATTATTGGGCGTTGGGGAGGAGACGAGTTTGTTGCTATCTTGCCCCAGACTACGGGACTTCAGCTTCGAAATATCGCCTCTCGTATTGAGAAGGCCTGTGAAGAATCTGCGTCTGCGCCGTTTAGTATTAGTTTGGCTGTGGGATATGCTGTAAAAGAAAAAATAGAACAAGATATTGACGTCATCCTTAGACGAGCGGAAGATTCTATGTACCAGCGCAAGATGAACAAAGCCTTAAGCAACAAGAGCGCTTTAGTCGCCTCACTTCAACGGGCATTAGGGGAGAAGAGTCATGAAACAGAACACCATGCCCGCAGGCTGCAGGAATTAGCGGTGGCTTTAGGTAAGCGGTATGGGCTGTCTGATGCTCAGCTAGATGAGGTATCTTTACTGGCCCTACTCCATGATATTGGTAAGGTTGCTGTTTCCGAGGAAATACTGAATAAGCAGGGACCCCTATCACCAGCAGAACAGGAGATAATCCGAAAACACCCTGAAATTGGCTACCGGATCGCCGCTGCTTCACCGGACTTGGTCTCTGTGGCTCAAGGCATACTTTCCCACCATGAACGATGGGATGGCGGGGGATATCCGCGGGGACTAAAGGGCAAAGATATTCCTCTTTCTGCTCGTATAGTGACCTTAGTGGATGCCTTTGAAGCCATGATCAGTGATAGACCGTATAGCCAAGGTATTAGTGTAGAAGAAGCTCTAAGAGAAATAACCGCCTGTGCCGGCACCCAGTTTGACCCGGTGTTAGCTCGATTATTTGTGGAGATGATCGAAGCTGAAGCTGCTGACACCGATGAGTAGTAACTAGGCTAACCTAAATGCTTTGATCGTAGTGGCGGTTTCAGGCGGTAAATAAGGGATTATTCTACAGCAATACCGATTAATTAGGGCAGGAATACAGCGTAAATACTAGAAGATATAGAAGTAAGATATTGCTAAGGAGGAGTCACCATGTCTAGGTTTGGTATCATTCACTATAATGCCCCAGGTAAAAATCTGGAGGAATTCGCTGATTATGCTCAAAAAGTTGGATATAAGTATGTTGAGTTGGCCATCGCCGACATTTGGGATGAGCGCAGGGAAACGGAGGCCCAGGCGTCGAAGCGGGCGGTAGAGGTCAGATCCCTCCTCGAGAAACGTAATTTGCAGGTATCCGTCTTGTCGGCCGCTAATGATTTCGTGATGCAAGAAAGTGGTGTGGTTCAGACTGAGATTAAAAGGATGAAAACTGTTTGCCATTTGGCAAGATTGCTTGGCACCGATGTCATTCGCACCGAAGGTGGTCAGCCAAAGAAACATATTCCTAAGGAATTGTGGGCCGATGCCATCAGCAGTTGTCTTAAGAAACTAAAGGGCTTTGTGGAGGATGAAGGGTATTATCTTGCCGTGGACAATCATGGCTTGGTGACCAATGATATTGATCTGCAATTACGAATACTGGAGGAAGTTAACTCTCCTAATATAGGTGCCAATTTCGATACGATGAATTACCGCTGGTTTGGATATGAACTGTCCCAGCTGCATCAGGTGTATGCAAGGATTGCACCCCATGTTTTACATACCCACCTAAAGGATGGCATCGGGACCAGAGGTAGTTATCAGGGTTGTGCTTTAGGGCGCGGGGAAATAGACCTGGTATTCGCCGTAAAATGCCTGAAGGACGTGGGCTACGAAGGTGTCTGGTGCGTAGAATACGAAGGCTCTGATCCTGTGGGTGGGTATGAAGAGAGTTTCCGTTGGTTAGAGAGTCATATCACAAAATGAGGGGGAATATCCTTTGCGGCAAAGACAAATAACCTTAATACTGATCCTTGGAATGCTCATTTTAGCGGTCCCTGCCTTTGCAGCTGCCACCGATGTAGTTGTGCGGGGAGAAGCTAAGGTTAGCGTTGCCCCAGACATCGGTCATATTGCCTTGGCGATTGAAACTAGGGGAGAAACTGCCCAGGATGCTCAGCTTGAGAACGCAAGACTGGCAAATCAGGTTATAGAGGCGATCAAGAAGCTGGAACTAGCCAAGAAAATCGAGACTAGTAATTTTTCATTGTACGCCAACTATGACTATAATACCAATACCAATGTTGGTTACACGGCAAGCAACCAAATCTTAGTAAGCACGCTCAACCTAGATAAGCTAGGCACAATTCTTGATGCAGCTATCGCGGCAGGGGCGAATCGGATCAACTATATTAGTTTCGGTCTCCAGGACGAAAGTGCAGCCTTTGCCGAAGCGTTAACCCAGGCAGTGGGAAATGCCCAAAACAAAGCTTTGGTGATTGCTAAGGCTTTGGGAGCTGAGATCACCGGAGTAAAGCAGGTGGTGGAAACCGGCGCTAATGCGATCCCGCTTCAGTATCGGGGTGAGAAGCTGATGATGGCGGAGGCAACTCCCATAGCTGCTGGTAATGTAGAGGTAATGGCAAGTGTGGAAGCAGTTTTTGAGGTAGAGGTGAAGTAGCACAATAAGGGCCCCGTTTAGGGGCCCTTAGTAGTCTTACCAGTTCTCGCAGACTAGTTCGAAATGAGCCTGGGGATGTGCGCAAGCAGGACAGACCTCGGGAGCACTGTCTCCATCATGGATATATCCACAATTGCGGCACCGCCAGGTTACCTTTTCATCCTTCTGGAATACTTTGTTCGCCTCGATATTGCCCAAAAGTCCCCGGAAACGTTGTTCGTGGAACGCTTCGGCTTTGGCGATAGATTCAAAGATCACTGCGATCTTTTCAAAACCTTCTTCCCGGGCTTCTTTGGCAAAATTGACGTACATTTCGTCCCATTCAAAATGCTCGCCTGCGGCAGCAGCTGCCAGGTTTTCAGCTGTAGTGCCGATTACTCCAGCAGGAAAGCCAGCGGTGATCTCTACTTCGCCGCCCTCCAGTAGTTTGAATAGCCGTTTGGCATGTTCCTTTTCCTGGTTAGCTGTTTCCTCAAAGATATCAGCAATTTGTACGTAGCCTTCCTTCTTTGCCTGACTAGCAAAATAAGTGTAGCGATTCCGTGCTTGGGACTCACCAGCAAAAGCGGTTAGGATATTCTTTTCAGTTCTTGTGCCTTTCAGACTCATTAGTTGCTCTCCCTTCGTTCTTTTGACTTTCTTGTCCGCAAATAGGACAGATTCCTTGAAACTCCAAGTCATGTCCAATGATGACATAACCAGTTATCCTGTGTATTTTATCATCAAGCCCATCAAAAACTGAGATCGGTAGATCAATAATCCGGTCGCATCTGATGCATCTTAGATGATAGTGGTTGTCGGGATTACCATCAAACCTCATTTGGGAACCAGCTGATTTTAGGGTCCTGATCAATCCTTCGGCGGAGAGAAAGTCCAGATTGCGGTAGACAGTGCCAAGACTAATCTTTGGTAGTCGCTTGCGTACCATTTCGTAGACTTGATCCGCACTTGGATGGGTATCAACCTTACGTAGTTCCTCAAGGATGATTTTCCGTTGTCTTGTTAGCCTTGTTTCCGGTTCAACCGACAACTTCTTGCGACCTCCTTGTTAGCTAGTGGTTATCTGCTTTCCAAAGCCCGTGCAAATTACAGTATTCCCGGGCAGTGATTTTATCCGCGTCTACTAAGAACATGGCTTCAGGAGCATCATTGGCCTTTAGGAACTTCCGATAGGATTTCCCATCTTCGGTGATAATCTGAATCCACTCGATATAGTGTTTCTCCACCATGGGATGCTCTACGCTCCCTACGGTAACCTTAAAGCCACCTTCTACCTTTGTGATCACAGGAACATGTTTTTCCACGGATGCATCCACGGTGTTCTCCGTAAGTAATTCCATGGGTTCACCACAGCAGACTAACTGTCCTTTACCTGAATGAAGCATCTCAACAATGTTTCCACACTTCTCACACTTATATACTTCATGGATCTTTGTCACGTCTAGGCCTCCTTACTAGCAGTAATAGTAACCATTATTACTATAGCCGATACATCTTAATATGTCAATACCTTCGTTGATCTTTTCATGAGCACATAAATATACACTGGACTGAGACATAATATTAAGGATTCGAGGTGTTGAAAGGGGTGGGGATGATCAAAATCGCAGATGATCGCGTTGTTCGAGGGTTCCTATCGGGAGTTCTTGCCGGTATTCCCATGCTGGTTTTGGATGTCATATCAGGCTATATTGGCTTTGCAGAAATACTCTACCGTGATTGGGCTGCGTCGCTAGTGTTGGGCTATCTTCCGCACACAACTTTTGAGAAGATCATCGGTCATGTGGGTCATTTGTTCTTTGCGGGGACCTTAGGTATACTGTTTAGCTATTTCCTTGTTTGTACAACTCTAAGGGCGAAGGTATTCAAAGGGGCTCTTTTTAGTCTCATTGTGTGGTTCTCGGTACATGTCATCGTTAGTCTTTTTCATTTCGCGCCCCTTTTGATCATCCCACCAGCAACCTCCGCATCCGATGCTGTTACAGCTTTGGTCTACGGTGTGGTTCTGGCCAACATTCTGCAGATGTTTGGCGATGATTGAAAGACGCGGTCTGCCAAAGGGGAGTAGACTCCCTTTGGCAGTGTGCTATCTATTTTTGTTCTTCGCAGTCCACGATTCCCTGTCGGTGTTCCAATCCGACGATTTTCTTGGCATCCAGGACAAAGGCGATACCTGCGCCGGGCTTATCTAGTTGCCCTTCCCGGATGATGGCTTGGAGAATCTGATCTGTTTGTGAGTCTCGGGAAAGGATCATGAGGATTTCCCTACTAGTCTCCACGGTTATGCCGAAGAAGGTCTTTGCTTCTTGGGCACCTGTACCCCTGGCTAGTAAGATAGTTCCGCCTTGGGCTCCGGCCTTTTTAGCAGCCTCCATTACGGCATCGGCGGTTCCTCTTCTGAGGATCGCCATTATAACATCGTAGTGCACACAGAACACTCCTTTTTATGCTTTGAATAGTATCGTGCCCATGAGTAACACTGTGATTACTGGTCCAATTGCACATAGAGCAACCAGCCCGAACCCATCGATAAGCGGATCCCGTCCCCCTAAGGCTGTGGCCAATCCGATCCCTAGAGCCAACATGATTGGTACGGTAACGGGACCTGTGGTCACACTTCCGGAATCGAAAGCAAGTCCAATTATTTCCGTGGGGGCAAGCAGGCCAAGAATTACAGCAATGATAAAGCCGGGGACAATAATGCGTGCCATTGGGATTTGCAGGATAATCTTAAGTAATCCCAAGGATACGCCTGCACCTACGCCAACCGCTACGGTTTGAATAAAAACGTTTTTTCGCATTAGTCCTGCGCTAAGTTCCTCGATTTGCGCACCCATGGCCTGTAATGACGGTTCGGATAAGGTGACGCTATAGCCGACCAGGAATCCGAATAGAAGGACAACCCAGATACGACTCTCCTTAGGAAGATTTAGCCCTACGCTCTCCCCAAGGGGAATAATCCCTAGGTTTAATCCAATAGCAAAGATCACCAAACCTACTCCAGTAAGAATGAGACCTGCAATGGTTTGTCGTGGATTTGCCAAGGATGATTTCAAGATCAATGAGTTAAATGCAAGCAGCAACACTGTGATTGGTAGTATGCCCAACACTGTTTCGAAAACTATCTTCCAGATGCCAGTCACAAAAATCCGTGCCTCTCCCTTCGATTTGCCTCCATCAAATTCTGTTTTACTTGGTGGTAATGTCTGCTGATTTGACATGTGCTTCGTTCCCTTTAGATAATATACTATATGATTGCAGCACAAAGGCTACGCAGTATTCCCTAGTTTCCTAGGTGGCACTCCTCTGAAACCTCGTAGATTGGTCCTTGCTTGGTCAAAGTGCTTTTTACGAGCAGGAGTTTGGTGACCAAAATGCTTGGCCATAGTATCTGGTAATCCTTCCATTGGGTAATCAGATTAGCAGACGGTTGTCTACGTAACCGACCAATGGTCAGATGAGGTTTTGAATTAGCATTGCCTAAGGATTCGCTGATACCGCTAACGACTCTTTGGCTTTCCTCCTTGAGACCGACCCATAGTACCTGAGGTCTGTGCCAACTGGGGAAAACCCCTGTTCTATCCCATTCCAAGGCAAAGGGCTGGTTGGTTTTTGCCGTCTTCCTTAGAATAGTCGTAGCTGAGTGGGCTTGCATAGAGGTTATCTCACCTAGGAAATTCAGGGTCAAGTGAACATGGGAAGGGGAAACCCACCGAACTTCTCGGGTCCAGCTAAACTGTCGATGAATGGAGGTAACATCAATCAAGTCCCATAGACCGATGGCATAAAATGCCCGCACGCTAAACCATCACCCCCTGTACTTTGAAGTAAAATTGTGACAGGATACTCATACACTACTTAAGATATTACCTGTTAAACATGCTTTTGTCCAGTGATGTTTATGAGCTTAACTTAGCATATGCGAATTAGTGGAAAAGGTCCGGATCATGTGCAAGCACCGCGCCGACGCAGGTGTCTTAGAAAAATGAATCAGAGGTTGCAGAGCTATTTATTTGTGTTCTGTCAGCTTGAGGCAGGAAAAAAGTCTACAGAGCGTAAAGATACTATATAAGAGGCAAAACAAGGGAGGTGTACTAAATGGACATCAGTTGTCCTAATGTAATTAGAAATAGGAGGAGTATTCGGGGCTTTTCGTCGAAGACGGTCCCCTCTGAACTGCTCATGAAAGTAATCGATTGTGCTCTATGGGCACCTAGTGCAGGGAATCTGCAGCCGTGGCATATCCTTGTGGTTACTAATAAGATGAAAAAGGTAGCCTTGGCCGAGGCAGCCTTAGGCCAACGTTTTATCAGTGAGGCCCCGGTGGTGTTAGTTATCTGTGCTGAACCTGATCGTTCTTCGGGCCGTTATGGTAGTCGGGGGAGGGAAATGTACTGTATCCAAGATACGGCTAATCTGACCTATGCGATTACTCTTGTAGCCGAGTCCCTAGGCCTTGGAACTTGTTGGGTAGGTGCTTTCCATGACAATCAAGTGCGCGACGTACTTAGTATCGGGTCCGAGCGAAAACCTGTCGCGATTGTGCCTATTGGGTATCCGGTAGGTCCAGGGACAAAGTCATCCCGGCGGCGTATCAATGAGGTAATTACCCTTGTTGATGAACAGGAGTTGAGGAATTGAGTAAAGAATGTCTGTAAAAGGGTAGGTGGCTCGATCACCTTGCGTATCTATGCCGTATTACAGAATTGTTCTGCCCTTGTGGATCTGATGATGTTGAAAAGGTGAAGAATAAGTGCGCACCCCAATCCGGATGTCTCTATTGGCCAGAGTATCTGTAAAGGAGGACCAACAAGATGTGGTTCCGTAAGTTTTTGCCTATGATTGTTTTGCTTTGCTTTGTGGGTAATGCCCATGCCATGTGGTCTACGGTAGAAACCGAACATTTTCAGATTCACTTTAGGCCCAGCAGCCAACAGTATGCGTGTAGGACAGCTGTCATCGCAGAGGAGGTCCATGAGAAACTAGTTTTGGAGCTAGGATATAGTCCCCAGGAACGGACCCACATCATTCTTTATGATGACACCGATTTGGCCAACGGATACGCAAATACCTTTCTGTTTAACGCTATCGGCATAAACCTGGTCTATCCTGCAGCGAGTGAATCAATAGATGTTGGAACTGAGGAATGGCTTCGGTATGTATTACTCCATGAATATACCCATGTTTTGCAGATGGATATGGCAACGGAGCGTCTGTTGCTGCTGCGTAGCATATTCGGCAAAATGCCTTTGATCGCCCATCCTAATAGTGCGATGCCTCTTTGGTTATTAGAGGGCTATGCCATCTATCAGGAGACGAAGCATACCACCGGGGGTAGGGCAAGTGGCTCGGTCTATGATATGTATATGCGGGCGGCCCTGCTAGAAGGGAGAATTCCTTCGCTTGGGGATGCGAGTGGTGCTTATACCCTTGATGAGTGGCCCCAAGGTACGATTCCTTATCTTTTCGGCAGCGGATTTACTACCTATCTGGCGGAACGATTCGGAGATGATATCATCGCCAACGTTAGCTGGGAGTCTGCGAGCAATCCCTTTACGGATATTGGGCGCATTGTAGCGAAGGTCACCGGGGTAGACCTGGAGTGTCTTTGGGAAGATTGGCTTCTTGAACTAAGACAATACTATGTGGAGCAAGCTGGTCAAATCAGTGCCCAAGGTCTTACATTGGCGCAGAAGTTGACAAACCACGGATACAGGGTGGGCCATCCTAAGTATAGCCCGGATGGAAAGGATATAGCATATGTGGTCCAAGGTCAGCTGATGCCAGCGCTAAGGCTGTTCGCTGTGGATGGGGCGCATGACCGGCAACTTGTGACAGGCTACATCGGAGTCACAGGGGACTACTGTTGGAGCCCCGATGGCGCTCGACTGGTATATGCCAAACTGGATTATCATGACTATACAGAGCTGGTCAATGATCTTTATGTTTTTGATCGGCACGCGGGTAAGGAGCAACGCCTCACCTTTGGGGAAAGAGCTGATGGGCCAGCGTGGCGTCCCGGTACAGACGAGATTACATATATTGCAAGGCAGGGCCAGAAGACGGAGCTAATGACATATTCCTTTGGGAGTCAAATGAGCTCCCCACTGCTTCGGATGGATGAAAGCGTCCAAATAGCTAAGGCTAGCTGGTCACCCCAAGGGGATCTACTGCTCCTATCTCTATGGAGCTATGGAGCAGGGTACGATATCTATGAATATGATCCCACAGCAAAGAGCCTGAGACCGATTACCACCGATTCCAGCCGGGATCTGGATCCAGCTTGGACTCCAGATGGCAGATATGTAATCTATACCTCAGATCGCGGTGGTATCTTCAATCTCTACGCTTTTGATCGATTTACAGAAGAGACCTGGCAGGTTACCAATTTGCTGTATGGAGCCTTTGGGCCCACCATTTCCCCCGATGGTAGGTATATTACTTATGTTGGCTACTCTGCTCAAGGGTATGATCTGTTTACGATTCCCTTCATGTCCAGAGAGTGGCTTCGCGTTGATGTGAACAATGAGCAGGTTAACGTGTTGCTACAAGGAGGTAGTCTTATTGGGAAGCAGGCATTACCTGGCAAGGTCACGGATTTGCCAGTACTACCATACAATCCTTGGGAAAGCTTATCGCCAAAGTTTATGTATCCGCGTTTTGCTTTGCATAATGGAGGGATTTCCCTGGGTGTTGCCACAGCGGGCATGGATGCTTTAGGAGAACGTAATTACTATGTTGATTGCACCTTTGGCGGAGTGAATGAGTTGAGTTTCAATTTCGACTATGAACACAAGTTAACCAGTTTTGCACGGGCGCCGGTATTTTCCTTGGGATTGTCTCGGGTGGGTGTATCTAAACAGAATAGAGCAGGGGGTATCCAGCTAGAACTGGCTGTGCCGATATCCAGGAGGCTCCTACTAGATACAACTGCTAAGGCGGGCTATCGGGCGGCAGGCCTAAAGGGTGCAGATCTGGAAATCAAGATGAGTACTTTGTACCTAATGCTAGCCTCACGCTGGTTCAGTGGCCGGGATCAACACTTGGCTTACAACGACCTGCTTGTGCAAGGGTCTTGGGTAAATCGTTTGGATGCGACCTATCTTGCACTATCGGGCCAGTTTCTCAAACAGATTAAGCTAGATATGGACACCACCCTAGCTTTCTCCGCCCAGGGTGCCTATAGTCCTAGTGATGGGGTGTTTTCCCTCGGAGGGTTCTACGGTGGTGGTGGGTTGGCCCTACGGGGATATCCTACCGACCAATTTAGTGGAAGCAAAGCGGTATTACTTACAGGTGAGTACCGGCGTAAGCTAGTTGATTTCCGTCAGGGAATCTTCGATCGACTAACGGGGACTCTGTTTGTGGAAGGAGGTACCGCGTGGGATTCTTCTTCCTTTGATGGATTGCATCCTACCATCGGTGGAGAGCTGGTATGGCAGACAGTGTATCAGTATTTATATAAGAATACCACGGCGGTAGGGGTTGCTGTTGGTATGGAGGCAAGCGCACCGTTCCAGGTGTATATTCGGAGTGGATTTGCTTTTTAACTGATACCGGTTCATACCGCGCTGATACCATTCATAATTACGAGGTAGCAATCGTCTACTAACTCAGTGAGGTTGCGATCAGGGTCATGAACAACAGTGGCTAACACTACCGTATTGATGGTACCGAATATACATGCCAGGATAATGGATGCATCAACGTCCGCGAGTACCCCGGCCTTTTTACCCGCATCGACCGTAGAACGGAAATGCTCCGCGAATTGGTCGTATTCGGCCCGGAATCGGGCATCGAATTGCTCTTTAATGGTCTCTAGGTCAAGAAAGTCCAGTCTTTCCCTTAGCAACAACAGGAAACTCTGGCGATTGGCCTCAAAATACGTAAGTATGGCGCTAACTAGGTCACGGATTTGCTCATGGTACGGATCTTGGTGATTAACCTTGGCGAGTACATAATGGTATAATCCTGCCACTGTGTCCTTAAGAACTTCTGCCCATAGTTCGTGTTTTGAAGGGAAGTAATGGTAGATCGTGGATTTGCCCATTTCCAGGGATCTAGATATGTCTTCAAGGCTTACAGCATGAAAGCCTCGCTGGGAGAACATCTCCTTTGCTTTATCCAGTATTTCCTGTCGACGGTTAGTCAAACCTTTCCGCTCCTTTCCTGTGGACTAGATTCCTCTGCATTTTTGTGTGATGCCTTCTGTCTCGGCGAATCTGTGATGTTACTCTTTTATTTTCTCCGTAAAGCATAATATACCTGCCAGTAAGATGATTAAAGGGGGCTAATACTAGCCCCCTTTCAGCTAAAAGGATACATTGGCTCCTACGGTAACCATTTTTGCGTTCTCCAGTTGTCCAAAGAGAGACTCCGCATCGCCACCGGGTCTGGTAATCTGGCCAAAGACTCGAATGTTGCTTTTTACCTGGTACTCGACTTCCGGTAGTGCCACCCAGCCCTTATCTCTGAGGCAGTAGATCATTTTCCCATCCACTTTGAGCCTGTTGTTGAGAAAATACTTATAGCTGTCAACGATCACATAGTCACTTAGCATGCTCTTGGCAAACTCGTGGGGAAATCCCCTGATGGCTTGGATATTGACATAGATGTCTTTTGGTAAAAAGTAATCTACACCAATCATACCAGTAAGGTATGTCTCATCACTAAACCGATATTGCTCCGAAAGAGCGGGGTTATCTGTGAAAACCGACGCGAAGAAATCCTTCTTCGGTATATTGTAGGTCATTTCCCCCCAAACACTTGCATCTCCCATGGTGCCAGCGGCAGTAATGCCAATTTTTTGTAGAGGCATGTACTTTTTGTCTATGGTGATGGCCAAACTGGCTGTTTCGCCCATCGGTTCAGCCTTAAAGTCAGAGACTACAGCAAAGGGGACATAGCCCTTCTGGTACACAAGACCAAGATCGGCTCTTCCGATGAGTTTTTCCCCCTTGAACGTATACCCAAGGCCCTCCTTACCATAGTCAATGGGGACTTCGCGTGCGTCGAGTTTTCCTATCTGAAACCCGGCTGGAACTAGTCCTAGCAGCTCCTGTTGGACTGCTGATTCTAAAGATGCCTCCAATTCAGGGCCAAGACAGGTTGGGGTTACTCGAGGCTGTACAAAGGCGATGATATGGGTATCCTGTGGATACCAGTCGGCACGAACACCAATGACTGCCCGGGAAGATAGATCGTTAACAGATAAAGCCTGTACCGGCTCGGTTAGATTAAGGGTGCTAATTCCATCTCCAATACCAACAGTAACAAACTGTTTCCCTAGGCGAAGATCCAAATCACTATCGGCAACGGAATATAGATCCACATAAGCTTCATCAAAGCCCATGGTGATCTGTTCTCTAACAATATCAGTGTGCTCTTCGTTCCAGGTGTCTTTTAGCTCATCCAGCTTATTGTCGTAAGATGCAGTGATCCTTAGTTTCCATATACCAAGGTTCCCCAGATCGCTCTCAATGTCGGTTTTGAGACCCACCGAACCAATGGATTCATCTATCGGTTGATCGGTCTCGAGAGGAACTGCCAACTTGAGGGTGTATTGCCCATCTACCTCAGCTGCAGCAACCGGGGCCGCAAGACAAAGTGTCAGCAACAGTAATCCTATGGTCAATCGATTAGTAGTTAAAGACATATGCATTAAACCTCCGGGTATTCGTTTATATAACCTAGTATCGGATCTTGCTTCTTTGTAGTGTCCGTGTGGTGAAGATGTCATCTCTTAAGTCGAGATCAAACTCAGGTTCGGCAATCAGGATCTCTGTACTATGATTCGCCAGGAAGTCCTTCATTACCAATCGCTTCGGATACTTGTACTTCCCGGACGGAGTAACATCATAGGAGACCAGTTCCTTCTGCTTTTTGCCGTCCAAATTGTAGAAGACCAGTCTAACAGGAAACCAATCATCTTTACGCACAGTCATCGCAATTTTTGCGTAGCTGGAATCGGTTTTATCCCTGTCACACAACTCCAGTTCATAGAACTCGTTATCTTCCTTGATCAGCTTGGCATCATAGTCTGAGGTATCGTAGTTAATTAGACTAAGATCGTTATAGGTAAAGTCGGTGCCCATGAAACTACCGTTCTTAGCGCTACCTGCAATGCGTCGAACATTATTGAACTCGGGCAGATACATATACATAAGGTCTTCGCCTAAATCCAGCAGACCAACTCCTGCCACATCCTTTGGTGAGTTAAACTTTAGCAGCGACTGTTGTTTATCGTCAATGCTTCTGGTAAACAGTGTCACTTGCCAGTCGTTGATCAATCGTTCCTTATCGTATACCTTGATGTTTAGTTGGCTTACTTGACTCTTGAAGTCTCCATATTCATCCTTTACTCGGTCTATGACCTCTTGTCCGCTCATGGCCAAAGCGATCCCCATATTACCCCATACCAAAACGAACAATGAGAGAACCAAAACAGCCACACTCATCTTATTTCTGCTCATAGCTAAGCCCCTTTCTTAGGTAATTTGAACCCGTAAATTGCTTTGATAGGCTCCTTTCTTACTTTGAAGTTGTATTGTTATTGCCAGCTGATTTATCGATCAGGGCAAAAACTGCCGGTAGAAAGACCAAAGCCAGGAACGCACTGACGACCATGGTTAAGGCCGTTAATCCACCGAAATAGGCAACAGTAACAGTGGACGAGAGGACCAGCACCAAGAAACCCAGCGCGACTGATAACGCGTTTGTGGAGATTGCTTTTCCCACCTGACCCAAGGTAGTTCTCAGGGCTTGTTCCACCGTAGTGCTTTCCTTCAAGGCTCGTCGGTATCTATTGGCGAAGTGGATGGAGTAGTCCACGCCAGTTCCAATAGCCACACTGGCAATCATCGTCGTTGCGACATCCAACGGGATACCTGCGATAGCCATTACTCCGAAGTTAATGAGTACCGTTAGAATGATCGGGGTGCAAGCCACCAGCCCGTTTCGAATGGATTGCAGCTGTAGCATTAGTAGAAGGGCTACCAGTACTAGTGATAAGCTAAGGCTTCTTAGTTGACTGGACTGCAATCTGGTTGTGACTACTTCGTAGATCACTGGGGGACCAGACAGTTCCACGGTAAATTCGTCAAGATGAACGGCTGGATCTGTAATGAGTTGCTTGGGTAGATCTACTACATGTATCTCATCTACCCAGACATCTTTCAGAATGGCCGAAACCTGGTCCCACTCTGCGTCTAGGTTGCTTGCAGCAAGCAGGTCAGCAACGACGTTATCCAATTTAGCCGTCCGACTATCTTGGAACTCAAAGCTAAACTCATCCCAGAGTAGGTACGCGGCGTCTTCGAGATCGTAGGAATCGCAGTTGGGATTCAGCGCTTGCAGCGCCGAGAAGATCGCATCGACGTCACCGTTTCTTAGTGCGTCTACGGATCTGGTTTGACTACCCTCTAGGTCATCTAACTCGAACCAAAGGTAGTATTGGTAAACATCTTCAACAAGGCTGCTTACGTCGTTGATGTTTTCCTGGATATACTGCGCCGGTGTCCACTGGGCAAGCTCCCATACTCTCCTTCGAACATAATCCTGCTCCAACATAGTAGGGTGCTCCCAGAGCAATGGGGTAAGTTCCTGGGTTATGCTATCTACAATAACCTCCTCGGCGAACTCCTCTAGCTCTTCCCCGGCAATACTTCGGTCAATAACGTAGGCCTTTTTGGGTAGAGCCTCCAGAAAGTCACGGACTTGCCCGTTAGTGATCGTCATTTGGTTAGAACTAGTCTCAGTGACTCTCCCAACAATAAGTCCCTCGGAGCTATCGGGGGTTAAGTAACTGGTGACCTGATCCTGTCCCTCAAGGAAAAGGCCCAGGGACGAAACTTGGTTACGGGTCGTGGGAATTCTAGATGCTCCATTGATAGTCTTGTTGGCCTCTTCGATAATATCTGCATAGGACAATGGTTTGTTGACCCCTACAGTCTTAAGAAACCCCTCCACCTCTTTCATTTGTTTAAGGACAAAGGGGCTTTTTAGGTCTCCTTGGAAATGAACCTGCATGGGACTAGCTCCTCCGAATTTCTCGTTAACAAGATCAATCGCCGTACGGGCTGAGGAGTTGGCACGAAATGCTCCGGCGTAGTCCGTATCGTAGGTAATTCTAGGATAGAAGCTAATGGCAATTACGACCAGAATGATTACGCCAGCCGTAATCCAACCCCGATAGCGAAAGATGCCCCCTGCAAAGCGTTCGAAACGAACATTAACACCATTTTCTGCCTTGATTTTCCCGGGCTTATACTTCATCAGTACCAGAAGCGAGGGAATGAAGGTGTAGGCGGTGACAAATGCGGCAAATACTCCAAAGGCCGTAAACAAGCCCAGTTGCTTAATGGGGGTGAGATCTGCCGTGGTCAATGAAGCAAATCCTACGATTGTTGTCAGGCACGACAAAAACAAAGGCAAGCCTAGTTGACCCATGCCGCGAATCATATCTTCTTTCTTGGTCCGCTCACTTTTTACAGAAGTGTAATACTCGTTTGTTACATGGATACCGTAGGCGCTTCCCACCGCTACTAGTATGACAGGGATAGCAATTCCCACTGTGGATAAGTCGTTGCCAGTAAGCACAAGCAACCCCAAGGTCCAAATTACGGCAATCAAGACAGTTGCGATCGGCAGAAGAGTCGCCCGGGTGGTTCTAAAGGTGAGCAATAGTACTAGGAGTACCAACAAGACAACTGTCGGTAATAGTCTTTGTAGGTCACCTTTCGCGTACCGATCAGCATCATCAGCAACGAAGGCAGACCCTGTCCTATAATGCCTAAATGGACTGTCTGTGTCTTCGTCATTAACAATTTCTCGCAATGCCGTGGTTACAATTGCTGAGTCTGCATCGGGATCTATTTTGGCAAGTATCATACTGTATCGGCAATCTTCCGTGATCAAGCTTCCCACGTAGAGTTCCTTGCCCAATACGTATTTCCTGAGATCTTCGAGTTCGGCTTTGCTGTACAGATAATCCTCTTTCACTAATCGATCGACGTTTAGCGCATCTTCTTCAGGACGCATATCCATAGCATTCGTCAAGCTAGTAACCGAGGTTACGCCATCTACTCCAGCAAATAGATCCGTCAGATGATCGATATGGAGCAAAGCTTCATTGGTAAAGATGTCATCTGCCTCGAGAATCACAACGGCAATATTGCTACCGCCAAAGGTATCACTGATACGATTGAAAGTTTCAACGACTGGATCATCTTCCGGCAGATAATTCATGATGTCATCGTCAACCCGTATGTTCAATGCAAAAAAACCGAAGAAGAGGGTGATGATGATGTTGATCCCGACAAATAAGCGGGGATGTTCGATAATATAGCGACTTAGGTTTCTCACGGGGGCTCCTCCTCCCAACTATTCCAGACCGACCGGTCGGTCTGGAATAGATTATACCATTTAGTTCTGCCCTGTCAAGCTTGGTAATACACTGTTTGTGTAAGTTTATGTGTTTAGATGATGAAGGGGTGAGCCCAAGGAAGCCTTTAGAGGCAAAATGCCTGTCGTCACGGTTGATTTATCCACATGTGTGTGGTACGATAGAACCGTTCGTTGCCCCCGTAGCCAAGCGGATAAGGCAGAGGTTTCCTAAACCTTGACTCGCAGGTTCGATTCCTGCCGGGGGCGCCACTTCTCGATATGCTCCACAGGCTGCACTCTCTTCCCAGATTCGTATTCCCCCAGGGTCTGTTTTACTTATATAGGTGAGGCTGGGACAATATTATGGCTTACAAATTGCTGTTGCAATTGCTTGCTAGTTATTCTCTGTTCCTTTTCATGGCGATTGCTTCTAGTAGTGTGTTTCATTACCTGAATGTGACCGCGCCAACTGGACGTATGCAGAAATGGATCCACTATGCGTGGCCACCGGTCATTGGTGTTGTCGCGATCCTTGGCTTGGCAAACTATTATGTCTACATAGGATTTGGGACACAACAAGATCTTTACCGGCGGGGCAATGATTCGTTTATGGCTGTATCCTTTACCTTTGATGATGGACCAAGTCCAATTTATACCGAGGCCATTTTGGATGTACTTAACCAATACGGAATAACAGCTACCTTTTTCCTCGTTGGGACTCATGCCGAGCATTTCCCAGAAACAGTAGGTCGTATTCTTGCCGAAGGCCATGAGCTAGGAAACCATACCTACAGTCACATCATGGTTTCTCAGGTCTCTGCCCGCATGTTAAGGGATCAGATCGAAAGGACAAACCGGGTGATCCAGGAGATTACTGGTGAGCTGCCCAAGTATATTCGTCCACCCCGGGGACTCTACGATCGTAGGCTTAAGGCTCTAGCCCAAGAGTATGAGCAGCCAATCGTGCTTTGGAGTCTCAGCGCCCAGGATTGGCGCCCAAAGGCAACCGCCTCGAGTATTGCCGCACGGGTGTTATCTAAGGTGTCGCCTGGTGATATTATCCTCTTCCACGACAGTGGCGCTTTGTTCCGGAATACCGGGGCTAGTCGCCAAGCGACGGTGGATGCCCTGCCGTTGATCATTGAAGGCCTTCATGAAAAGGGTTTCCGGATATTACCCCTGCCCCAACTGCTCTTTCCCCACGATGCCCTGCCACCGTCCACAGAATAGCAACGCATAACAAGATTATACCAGGATTCGCAAAAAGGTCTAATGCGCTTACCTTCTACCTATGCTACCATTAATAGAGAACAAGGTGTCCTATCACTGGGACAACAATTAGTGCACAGATTTCCCAATCTAAAATACTTTCGGTATGTACTAATGGGTTCTAGAATCGAGGCAAGAGTTAGAAAGGAGGATGGGCCATCCTCTTACTTGAGAGGAATACCCAAAATGCAGATGGAAAAGAACATGTTTAGCTGGCTAGAGCAAATGAGAGAATCCCAAAGGAAAAAGGCGATGCCTATTCTTTCCTTTCCGGCAATTCAGAAGATGGGTATTAGCGTTATAGAGCTTATTTCGGATAGCAACAGACAGGCCGAAGGGATGGAATACGTTGCCACACGCACCGATGCGGCAGCGGCGGTGAGCATGATGGACCTGTCCGTTGAGGCTGAGTGTTTTGGCTCGGAGATTCGTTTTGTTGAAGATGAAGTCCCAACAGTTGTGAGTAGAGTCATCTCCTCCCATGACGATGTCAAGAACCTTACGGTACCAAAGGTGGGCACAGGACGTACTGGTACGTACATCAAAGCCATCACTAAGGCTGTTACACTGATTACTGATCGCCCGGTATTTGCCGGGATAATTGGTCCTTATTCCCTTGCAGGTCGTTTGATGGATGTTACCGAGATTATGGTACGTTCTTGGGAAGAACCGGACATGGTCCATCTCTTGCTGGAAAAAGTGACCACGTTTTTGATCGAGTATTGCAGAGCATATAAGGCGGCGGGTGCCAATGGTGTAGTTGTGGCGGAGCCCTTGGCGGGACTGCTTTCACCCTCCCTTTCAGCAGAGTTTTCCTCACCCTATGTGCGGCAAATCGTGGATGCGGTTCAGGACGATCACTTTATCGTCATCTATCATAATTGTGGTAATGCAACGATTCAGATGATTGACTCCATATTGGCGACAGAAGCAGCTGCTTATCATTTCGGCAATGCGATCCAGATGAGTGAAATGCTGAAGCTGATGCCACCGGATACCATTACTATGGGTAATATTGATCCGGCGGGTCAGTTTCGCGGTGGTACTCCCCAATCCATTAGAGAGGCGACCCTTGCTTTGCTGAGCGAATGTCATGAATATCCTAATTTTGTTATTTCATCTGGCTGCGATATTCCACCAATGTCCAAATGGGAGAACATTGATGCTTTCTTTGCGGCGGTGGCTGAGTTTTACGATGGTCTAGATTAGTATTTACGGTCTGGGGTCTTTTTCGAGGGAGGGCTAGCCCTCCCTCGGGTACGACTAGGCAGAGACGGTGGCAGTACGTAGCACGGTAATTGCCATGAGGGCATGACCTAGACTATTTGGATGGACCCCATCATTGGTCCATTGGGTGTTAGGTCGTGCTTGGATATTGTTGTGGAATGCCTTGTTTGTGGGAACTACATCGAGTTTGTATTTCTTTGCCAGAGAATGGATCACTTGATTATACGGGACCAACAGCTGGTTTCCCTGGCTTGATAGGTCTTCACCCATCACCGTGGTTTCCATGGGGACGATGCGGCAGTCAGGCAGTTTGTCCTGGGTTGTTTCAATCATCTTCGTATAGTTTACCTCGAACTCATCGATGAGGACCGCCTCTGCCGGACGGTTTGCCAATTGTCTCCAAACATCGTTTATTCCAATGGAAATGTACAACCAGTCGGGGGCTTCATCAAGCACGTCGGCTTGCCATCTTTGGACTAGATTTCGGCTGGTGTCCCCGCTGATCCCGCGATTGACGACATTTATTTCAAGCTGCGGGTAACCAGCTGTAACTAAGTCATTGATTACTCTAACATAGCTTGAGCCAAGGCCCAATGGACAAGTACGACGACCGCAATCCGTAATGCTATCACCAATAAACACCACTTTTGCCCCTTTACCCCACTTGAGTGCTTCTTCACACATGATTGTCTTCCTTTCCTTGACTAGATTTGTATTTCCGTGTAAGGATGATCAATAACAGTAAAGCGCCACCGGCGGTGACGATACTGGCAATTTGTCCCAGTGCCAGAAAAGAAGTAACTCGAAACTCTGGCCTGAGGATATCCAAAAGAAATCTGATTACCGATATATAGACCAGGCTCAAAAGAAACACTTGACCTTTGAACTTGCGTCGGTCGAAGAAGGCAATGATTAGCCCAAGCAAGATAGCCGATGTAATAATCTCATATATTTGCAGTGGATGATGGGGGGTAAAGGTTCCCGGAAAGACTATTCCCCAGGGAAGATTTGTGGGTGCACCATAGAGCTCACCATTGATAAAGTTTCCCAACCGGACAAAGATATGTCCGATAGCAAGGCTTGGGGCAATGGCATCAGTTAGCGCCCAAGTATCAAGGCCCTTCTTCCTGGACAGGGGGATACCAACCAAAATAGCCAGGATGTAAGCTCCGTGGGAAGCCAGCCCACCCTTATCAATACGGATGATATCACCTGGATTGGATTGGTAATAGCTCCAGTTAGTAGCAACGTGTGCCAACCGGGCTCCAATAATGATGGCGAGGATTAAGGGCACAAACAAGTCCGCGACTTTGTCAGGATCTTGACCAGTCTTCTTTGCGAAGTGCTCGGTGACTAGCATAGAAATAAGTAGGGCTGCCGCAACCAATACACCGTACCAACGAATGGAAAATCGGCCAAATTCAAATAGGACGGGGTTTATGTTTACTGGCACATTATCGCCTCCAAGGACTAAGTTAGCAGAACCCTTTTGTATTATAACTAAAACCAGCGAAACAAGCTATAGCAGATTGGTTCTTACTCTTTCTGCAGAAAATGAGTATTGGCGTTCAATTTTTTGTATGGTATGATAGTCCTGCAATGAACTTCATGGACCTATCCATCAAAGAACAGGAACAACACATACGATTCATGAGAACGGCTTTAGAGTGCGCGATGCAAGCCCGGCTGAAAGGTGAAGTACCCATCGGAGCAGTGGTGGTTCTAGGTGATGAGATCATCGGGCGAGGATTTAATCTGCGGGAGACCGGGAATGACCCAACAGCCCATGCGGAGATCATCGCTTTGCGAGATGCGGCAGAGCGCCGGGGCAGTTGGCGGTTGACCGACTGTGATCTGTATGTTACCATAGAACCCTGTCCAATGTGCGCTGGTGCCTTGATTTTAGCTCGAATCCGCCGTTTGATCTATGGCGCAGATGATCCAAAAGCTGGAGCCGTGCGGTCGGTAATCAGCCTCTTCGAGCAAGGGCATTGGAACCATGATGTGGAAGTGGTGCCCGGTGTTCTAAGCGCCGAATGTGGGCAGATAATGAAGGAGTTCTTTGCTTTGCGACGTAAGTGATTTCACGGAGAGGTGCTGGAGTGGTTGAACAGGGCGGTCTCGAAAACCGTTGGGCGGCTTTGTCGTCCCGTGGGTTCGAATCCCACCCTCTCCGCCATTTTAAGATAGTTGCAACCCACGTCTTTTTGTTGTACAATCAATATTGTGTTTTGCGGAGAGATGGCCGAGTGGCTGAAGGCACACGCCTGGAGAGCGTGTGAGGGGGTAACTCCTCCGTGGGTTCAAATCCCACTCTCTCCGCCATTTATGTTTTATGGTACTACCAGAACGCGCACATCGCGTGTATGAAGGAGGCTTAACGGATGAATCCTCATGTAGATCCCGACAAATGTATTGGATGTGGTCTATGTACTGACATATGCCCAGAGGCTTTCGAAATGGACGATGATGCTGGGGTGGCACACGCCACTGCTGATGCTGCGAAAGTCGATCAGGAGTGTCTGGAAGAAGCAGCTGGGTCATGTCCGGTAGATGCCATTGAGCTGTAATGGTTTAGAGATTGTTGTATCAATATTGTAAGCAAGTTTGACCGTGCTAGACGGGGAGGTAGCGGTGCCCTGTACCCGCAATCCGCTATAGCGGGGTTGAATGCCCGTTATGAGGCTTGTCTTATGTGGGGTCTGGCCGGAGCAAGTGGCGTTGACGAGTGGGTCTTACGCAACGGGACCTTGTGAATCCCGTCAGGTCCGGGAGGAAGCAGCGGTAAACAAATGCTCCCGTGTGCCGTAAGGGTGCCTGCTTTGAGCTAACTGTTTCGGTATCGTCCGGATAAGCAAATCGAAAATGGGTGCACGGTCATTTTTTATTCCAGGAATATGGAGTGGCTGTAGCGAAGTACTAACTGTTGCCTGGGATTATGTTTGAAGCAACAGGGAGGTCCCCAGTTCGTGGCATATCTTTCATTGTATCGTAAATGGCGTCCCCAAGGGTTTGACGATGTTGTTGGTCAAGAACATGTAGTCCGCACCCTAAAAAATGCATTGGATGAAGGGCGTATAGCCCATGCGTATCTCTTTGCTGGACCGCGGGGTACAGGTAAGACTACGTTAGCAAGAATCCTCGCCAAGGGATTAAACTGTGTGAATGGCCCTACAAGTCAGCCCTGTAATGCATGTGAAAACTGTACATCCCTTAATGCGGGCTATGCCATGGATGTCATTGAAATTGATGGTGCATCAAATCGTGGTATCGATGAGATTAGGGAGTTGCGGGAGAAAACTCGGTATGCACCGGCGGCTGGTCGATATAAGGTGTACATTATCGATGAGGTGCACATGCTCACTACCGAGGCCTTTAATGCACTATTGAAGATCCTGGAAGAACCCCCATCTCATGTCCTTTTTGTGTTTGCTACCACCGAAGCCCACAGGATACCGGCAACGATTATTTCCCGGTGTCAAACCTTTGATTTTAGACGCTTTTCCAGTAACGAAATCTTTTCTCGTCTTTCTTACATCGCCC
Source organism: Limnochordia bacterium (assembly GCA_023230925.1). Lineage (NCBI taxonomy): Bacteria > Bacillati > Bacillota > Limnochordia > Limnochordia bacterium. Next base: position 14,232 of record JALNWK010000024.1, on the reverse strand, counting down.
AGCAGGAAGGTTTTGGAGTAGAGGAGGCTGCCCTACGCTTAATTAGCAGAAGAGCGGAGGGTGGCATGCGTGATGCTTTAGGTATCCTTGATCAGTGTGTGTCCTTTGCTGGTGCGCAGGTGGATATGGAATCGGTGTTACAGGTTCTAGGCACCGTTTCACGGGATACCCTATTTCGGTTTGTTGCAGGGGTGTTGGATCGAAACGCGACGGTGGCCTTGGGCCTAATCAAAGAGGTCCTCGATGGTGGCCACGATGTAAGGCAGTTTGTGATCGATGTAAACCGGTATTTCCGTGATTTAACCGTAGCTAAGGTGGTGGGTACGGAAGCAGAAGAATTACTGGAAATGTCCTCTGGAGAGATTGAGCAACTTATTAACAACTTCTCGCAGATTTCCCTAGATCAGCTGTTACAGGTTTATGATCTTTTCGCCGAAGCCGAGGCAGAGATCAAACGTTCAGCGGAAGTTAGGCTTCCCTTGGAGCGGGCTGTTATTCGGGCTACCAATGACATATACCGGTGTTCTACTGGGGATCTATTACAACGAATTGAAAAACTCGAGGAGAAAATCGATGCACTAGAACAAAGAGGTGTCACCGTAGTCCTCGAAAAGAAGCAGAAGGAACAGACGACAGTAAGCCAACAGAGTAGGCCTGCACAGGACGAGGATGCGGTAAAACCAGAGGAACCCCCTGTGGAACCAATGTCTTCTAATGATGTGGATACTGTCACCAGACTTAAAGAAGATTGGGATCAGACCATTAGACAATGCAGGGACGATCGGCGTGTTGATATCGAAGCCTTTCTCAAAGAGGCTACGCCAACTGGCCTAAGTCAAGATGTTTTAGTTCTCGGATTTCCTGCAGATAAACGATTTCATAAGGCCAGCCTTGAACAACCTAAGAACCAAGATTATATCGACCGGTTCTTTAGTCGAGTGGTTGGACGGAAAGTAGCTGTGGAATGTCGGTTCATGGAGGAGGAAACTCAGCCGCCTGAGGATGCCAAGCAGGAAGCAAAGGACCCGGCACTAGAAGCTGCGCTGAAGTTTTTTCAAGGGACCGTAACAAAGATTGATGAGCCCTGAAACTAGGTAAGGAGGAGTAATATGAGTCAGATGCGAAAGATGATGAAAGAAGTCAAGAAGATGCAGGATCAAATGTTAAAACTACAGGAGGAAGTCGCCCAAAAAACTGTTGAAGCTACAGCTGGGGGCGGAGTCGTTAAGGTGGTCGCAAATGGAAACCTGGAGATAGTTGGCATAGAGATCGCAAAGGATATTATAGATCCGGAAGACGCTGATATGCTACAGGACCTAGTGATGGCAGCGGTTAATGAAGCAATTCGTAGCGCTCAGGAAATGTCCAGTCAGGCCATGCAGGCTGTTACCGGCGGAATGAATATCCCTGGACTGGAAGGCATGTTTTAAACTGAGAGGATGTACCCTGGATGGTTGCATATGCGCGGCCCCTTGCCCGCTTGATCGATGAACTAATGAAATTGCCGGGAATTGGCCCCAAGACAGCCCAAAGACTAGCTTTTGAGATTATTAGCTGGCCAGCGGAACAGGTTAAGCAGCTGGCTGATGCCTTGGTTGATGCCAAGACGACTTTGCGCTACTGTTCAGTCTGCTTTAATTTAACAGATCAGGATCCATGTCAGATCTGCGATAATCCGAACCGGAGCAGCCGAGCCATCTGTGTGGTGGAGCAACCCAAGGATGTAGTTGCTATGGAGAAAACTAGGGAGTTTCGAGGTTGCTATCATGTACTCCATGGGGCCATCTCTCCTATGGATGGTGTCGGGCCGAATGATATCAGAATCCGAGAATTGCTTAGTCGCATTAAGGATGGTCAGGTGGAGGAAATCATTGTGGCCACCGATCCCGATGTGGAGGGTGATGCTACCGCCATGTACATCGCCCGTATTCTAAAACCCATGGGAGTGAAGGTAACGCGAATGGCCAGTGGTTTACCTGTGGGTGGCGACCTTGAATATGTGGATGAGGTGACCTTAGCTAAAGCTTTACAGGGACGCCGGGAGCTATAGATCGATGTTGGTTGAAGCAAGTAAGGTTCACTAGGTGATTGCTATGGATGAAACAATCCGACACTTCGCCTATTGGCAAAACAGGTAGTAATGATATAAAATAGGTGTGTAGCAAGTTGTACACGTGTAACAACAGTTTTGGAGGAATGGGATATGGCCACGCGTGATGAAGTAGCTAGGCTAGCTGGGGTCTCGGGAGCAACGGTATCCCGGGTTTTCAACAACCATCCGGTTGTCACAGACCGTACCCGAAAACAAGTATTGGAGGCGGCTCGGAAGCTAAACTATTACCCAAATAGCAATGGCCGTCGTCTAGTCAGCAGCCGTACCAATACCTTAGTGGTAATGATGCCTTATGTTTCGGACAAGGTTCATATCTTTTACCGCCACTATTTTGCCGAGATTCTAAGCGGCATTGCCCAAGTCACAAATAGTAGAGGATATGACATGTTAGTCAGCTTCTATCCAATCGGAGAGAGTCCAGCCGAAAGCTGTGTCAAGATACTGATGGAAAAGAAGGCTGATGGAGCGCTTATTCTTGGGTCTTGGGAGGATGATTCCCTGTTAGAAAGGCTTATCGATGTCCAGGCTACATTCGTACTAATCGGCGGAGTCTCAAAGGAGCAGACCATATCCTTTATTGATGGGGACCATCGGCAAGGGGCCCGGGCTGTCGTGGATTATTTGGTTGGGCTTGGGCATCGGCGCATCTGTTTTGTTAACGGTCCCTGGGAGTACTCCAATAGTCGAGACCGACAGGCTGGTTATATTGAAGGGTTAGAGGCAGCTGGGATTCCTGTGGAACCCAACCTTATCTTGACAGGACGTTACAGCAGAACAAGTGGCTATCAGTTGGTTGAACAGATTCTATCAAGATCTCCTGATGCGATTTTTGCAGCCAATGATCGAATGGCTTTTGGGATTTACCAGGGGTTTCGGGAACGACAGATTAGCATCCCCGAGCAGTATAGCTTGGTGGGTTATGATGACTCGGATCTTGCAGGCTATATGGAGCCCAAACTTACGACCGTATCTGTTCCCCTCTATGAGATGGGTCTTCAAGGTGCCGAGATAGTCATTAACCAGTTGGAGGGCACACAACACCCTCCAATCCAGAGACTCCTACCCACAGAACTTGTGATCAGGGGAACAGTGGGCAGAAAGGAGTAGCATATACCTGGACGACGTTTAATTTTAATAACTCGACAGACAAAGGGACTTGAAAGGAGAATGACCGATGGGGACACTAAATATTGGGCTTGTCGGGTATAAGTTCATGGGTAAGGCACATAGTCATGCGTTTAGGGATGTTTCGATGTTCTTTGATCTGCCAGTTAAACCGGTTATGAAAGTACTCTGCGGACGCGATGAAAAGTCGGTAGCGGAATCGGCAAGGAAGTTTGGATGGGAGGAATATGTAACTTCCTGGGAGGAACTAGTCCAGCGGGATGATATCGATCTTATCGACATTACGGCTCCAAGCAATGTACACAAAGAGATTGTCTTAGCTGCTGCACAAAATGGGAAACACATATTCTGCGAGAAGCCTCTTGCTTTAACCTTGGAGGATGCAGAACAAATGCTCCAAGCGGTAACCGAGGCGGGAGTAAAGCACATGATCGGCTTTAACTACCGACGGGTTCCGGCAATTATGTTGATCAAACAGATGATTGATTCCGGCAAGCTTGGTCAAATATACCATTTCCGGGGTACTTATCTTCAGGATTATGTCATTGACCCTAGTTTCCCCCTAGTGTGGAGGTTGCGCAAGGAAATAGCAGGGTCAGGCTCCCTAGGCGACCTTGGAGCGCACACCATAGACCTGGCTAGATGGTTAGTTGGTGACTTTCATGAAGTGATTGGGATGAGCGAGACCTTCATCAAGGAAAGGCCCTTGCCGACGGAAATGACCGGGCTAAGTGCAAAAAGCTCGCTAGATGCCGAGATGGGTACCGTCACCGTTGATGATGCTACTGCTTTTTTGGCAAGATTCAAGAATGGCGCCCTCGGCACCTTTGAAGCAACTCGTTTTGCAGCAGGGCATCGTAATATGAATTTCTTTGAGATTAACGGAAGTCTGGGTAGTGTTCGCTTTGATTTTGAACGGATGAACGAAATGGAATACTATTCCACCGAAGATGCCGAAGGTTATCAAGGCTTTCGAAGAATCCAAACCACTGAGGCTGTTCATCCTTATATGCAAGCCTGGTGGCCTGCTGGGCACATCATCGGATATGAACATACCTTTATCCACGAAATGAAAGATTTCATAGAATCCATTGTGGAAGATAGGTTGCCGGAACCAAACTTTCGGGACGGTGTGGAATGTCAACGGGTACTCCATGCTGTGGAGAAGTCTATTGACAACCGTACCTGGGTGCAGATAGATTAGCGCACAATATATGAGGAGTGGATGCAGATGCCGAAGAAAGCACTAATTGTACAGGGTGGATGGGATGGACACGAGCCAGTTCAGGTATCGGAGGTTTTCCAGAATATACTGACCGAAGAAGGGTTCGAGGTAGAACTAGCAGATACCCTTGATGCCTTCTTAGACGAGGAGAAACTACGGTCCTTGCACTTGATTGTGCCGGTATGGACCATGGGCAATATTACGAGCAAACAGGTTAACCCAGTCCTACGTGCTGTGGAAAGCGGTGTGGGTATTGCCGGTTGCCATGGCGGTATGTGTGATGCTTTTCGGGACAATGTTGACTGGCAGTTTATGACGGGAGGAAATTGGGTGGCCCATCCCGGCAACGATGGTACCGAGTATGTAGTGAATATCAAGCAAAGCTCAAGTCCCATTATAGCTGGGATCAAGGACTTTACTGTCCGAAGCGAACAGTATTACCTCCATGTGGATCCCGCGGTGGAGGTGCTTGCAACCACCAGATTTCCTGTTGCCGATGGGCCCCATGTACCCAATGGCTCAGTAGATATGCCCGTTGTCTGGACCAAACGTTGGGGTCTTGGCCGGGTATTTTACTGCTCCCTTGGTCACCATGCAGATATTGTCGCCATGGAGCCTGTGGCCACTTTAATGCGCCGGGGTTTCCTCTGGGCGGCCGCAGGCAAAGACTTGAACGAATAAAGGAGGGGTGTATCATGAAACCGATTAAGGTCGGTGTTGTTGGTTGTGGCAATATTAGTGGAATCTACTTCAAATCGGGACGCACCTTTGATGTGTTCGAAATCGTTGCCTGTGCCGACTTGATTCAGGAACGTGCCCAGGCTAAAGCGAAGGAGCATGGTATTAAGGCTTGCTCAGTTGCCGAGCTCTTGGCAGATCCCGATATTGACATCATACTGAACCTGACCATTCCCCAGGCCCATGCCGAGGTAAACCTTGCCGCTTTGGAGGCAGACAAGAATGTCTATGTCGAAAAACCCTTGGCAATAAGTCTTGCAGACGGCAAGAAAGTGCTAGACATTGCAAAGGCAAAAGGGTTACGCGTGGGATGCGCCCCCGATACTTTTCTCGGTGGAGGACTGCAAACTTGTCGGAAACTAATCGACGATGGTTTTATTGGTACGCCAGTTTCAGCTACTGCATTTATGATGTGTCACGGTCATGAAAGTTGGCATCCGGATCCGGAGTTTTACTATAAAGAAGGGGGCGGCCCCATGTTTGATATGGGTCCCTACTATCTGACGGCCCTTGTCTCCTTGATCGGACCGATCCGAGAAGTGGCTGGAATGACACGGATCACCTTTCCCGAACGTACGATCACAAGTAAACCGAAGTATGGGGAGAAAATAAAGGTAGATGTTCCGACACATGTGGCGGGTCTTTTGGACTTTGATAACGGTGCGATTGGTACGCTCATTACCAGTTTCGACGTTTGGGCTGCTAATCTACCCCGCATCGAAATATATGGCACTGAGGGAAGTATGGTGGTACCCGATCCCAATTGCTTTGGAGGTCCGGTCTTGATCCGCAGAAAGGACGCTTCGGAGTGGACCGAAATGCCCTTCACCCATGGCTTTACTGAAAATAGTAGGGGCATTGGTGTTGCGGACATGGCCCATGGGATTTGCTCAGGAAGGGATCACCGAGCCAACGGGGAACTAGCCTATCATGTTCTTGAAGTAATGCACGGATTGCACATTGCCTCAGAACAAAGGTCTTATTACACAGTGCAAAGCACTTGTCAGCAGCCCAAACCTTTACCTTTAGGTCTTTCTGCAAGTGTCTTAGATTGAGATTTCAAATTCAATGAATAAGCCATCCCATGTTCTTATGATCAGGGCACGGGGTGGCTTTTGTTAACGACGAAACCTATACTAATTTATGTTCTCAAACAGATCGCCAGCTTGGGCGAGCAATTCCTGGGCCTTTTGGACCTGACCGAGTTGCTGATAGACCAGCCCTAACTGGTAGGTGGCCGCCGCGGTTTGCTTAGAATTATCCCCTTGGGCCTTCAAGGTGGCCAGTGCCAATTCCAGGTTATCCCTGGCCGCGGGGTAATCACCGAGATGTCGGTAAGCTTTACCCAGTGCGATTTGCACAGGCACCTTCATTTGCAGATCATCAAGCAGCTCTAAGGATTTTTCTAAATAGGGTACTGCTTCCTCGTGCTGTTGTATTCCTGTTAGGACAAAACCATACTCCTCATATAACAGAGGCAAAAGGTCCCGGGCAGGATCCTCTTTCAAAAGAGATTCAGCCACTTGTAGTTGATTCATGGCTTCTTCAAAATGATCTGACTCCCTGTGGATTACCGCTAGGTTAATGTGTAATCTGGCAATTTCCCTTTTTGGTCCCTTGGTTACCTTCAGAAATGCCAAGGCATCCTCGGTGAATTGAAGCGCTTCACTCAAACGGTTCTGGGAGTGGAAGACGAATCCAAGGGTTGTCAGTATCGAACCGTATTCAAAGAAGTCATTCGTTTCCTGGCTAAGCTTCATCGCTCTTTGCAGGTAACTTACCGCCTCAACCTGGTTACCTAACAAAGCGTGGGTGTGGCCTAGACCGATGAGAATCTTCAGGTGAAGATGGGCATCCAATACGTCCGCGTGTTCCATCAAATCATAGGCTACCTCAAAGGAGGTCTTCGCGGTATCATACCAGCCAAGGTTATGGCAGATAACACCATGAAGATAGTGGGCTTGAACGGTTAAGGAATCATCTCCAGCAAGCTCCAGTTCCTCAATGGCCTTTTGTGCAGGGTCAAGTGCACCGTTGATGTCCTTTTGCCCAATCAAGCAACGGGCAATGCCTAAATAGACTTTGCCCCGGGAGTAAAAATGATCTACCGAGAGATCTTCCAATGCTTTCTCGTAAAGTCCAATGGCCTGATCCCAACGCTCTTTCTTTTCACATCCCCGAGCCACAGCTAAGGTCTTTTCTACCTCATAGTCAGCTTCTCGGATGGGCGGTGCTATTTCATCTTCCAGAAAGAAGCTAATTGGTTTATTTAGGCGTTGTGCAATAATTTGTAGGCTTTTCAAAGACGGATTTGCCTCATTCTTTTCCAACTGACTAATGAAGCTCTTTGTGAAATCATCCCCGGCCAATTCTTGCTGAGTCAGATTCAAACGTTTTCGCATGCGGCGTATCTTTTCACCTAGAGTTACCTGGGTCATAGCAGACACCACCTCTGTTAATCCCGTATGTTTATGAGTACTGAACACAAGTACAATCTACCACAGAAGGGAACGTAAGTCAAACAAGATTATGTCAAACAGGGCTTGACAAGAAGTAAAGTAGTTGTTATCATAGGGGCGTCGGCAAGAAAGGGCTTGCAGGGCAATGTAAAACCCCCTTCCCTGCAAGCTACTTCATACCAAGGATGGAGGTGAGTTGCTTGTCAGGAAAGCGGCATATATCAGCACTAGTGTTAAGTGTTGTGCTGGTCATAGCGGTGTTTTCTGGAGTAGGTTTACTCTCCGCCCCGGAGGGAAATACGTTGCAAGGTAGTTGTGTTGGGAGAATGTCAATACCACCAATTAAGCCATTCACACACAACAAAGCTGCGCGGATGTCCATACCACCACTTGTTCCCTTTGGTAGTGTGGAAGTCCTTAGTATGTAGGACAGGGACAAGCTGGTACAGACTTACTGTTGAATGATTGATGCAAGTGTTCATTAAGAGTAATCCTCCTGTAGTTAAGCCGCCATTAACAAGACAACGGTGGTTCCGTCCAGTATGGATGAATCACCGTTGTTTTTCCTAATTTCCAGTTGTTTGAACTACTTCAAAGTAACAGCTTTGGTTTACGGTGAATAACATATGCTTATAACAGACTGCTGAAATGTAGGTATAGTCAAATGCAGAAGGGAAAAAGGGCTATATGTGTAATATAGTAATAATGGAAGTGAGAGTAAGGCGGTGAGTTTATGGGTGGGGTACCCAAGGACCGGTGCTTAGTATGTCGAAGTAAGTTAGAGGGTTTGCGTTTCTGCGGTGCAACGATTTGCAGTGCCTGCGAAAAGATCATTGTTCGAAGTAGGCCTGGCGATTCCGACTATGATTTCCTGGTTCAACAGATCAAGAATTTTTGGGTGAGCAGTACCGCCTGGAGTATGTGAAAGATGAACCTTGGGTATCACTGGTTTTCTTGAAGAAGATGATCAGTAGATGTGATTTGCCTGCACCGTTCTGAAGGAGTTTACTGATGCTTTGGCCACCAAGATCCAGATCTCATCCCTACGTGAAAGGTGGTTTGACGACGTGCTTCTCGGATGATGATCCGATAGTCGTCTAGATTACATGATGCAAGTTAACAGACCGCAAAAGGCAACGCCCTATTTATCTGGTCTTTTAGCCTATGTGCAGCGGGGAGTCGTTCCCTTTCATACCCCTGGTCACAAACAGGGTCGGGCATTACCGAGTGTGCTTGCTGACTGCAGAGAATTTTGGGCGGGCATGGACTTATCTGATGTAATTGAATGTCCCGAAGCAGGGAATGATGAGCCTACGGTGCTTCGGAATGCAGAGAGACTAGCCGCCGACCTTTACGGTGTAGAGCGTACACTGTTTCTATCCAATGGGACAAGCCAGGGTATTATTGGGATGCTTTTAGCTGTTGGTTGCGAACAGGAGGTACTGCTTGCCCGTAACTGCCACATATCTGCGGTGCGGGGTTTAATTCTAAGTGGCGCTAATCCCCGGTGGTTACCAGTGATGTATGATGCCACATGGGCTCTTCCTGTTGGTGTAGATCTAAGTTCGCTAAATGAGTCATGGCAGGATCTATCTTCGGTAATGGTTGTACATCCCACTTATCATGGGTTTGTTAATGATTTTGCTTTGCTGCGGAGGTTTTGCGATAGAACAAGAACAAAGTTGCTCGTGGATGAGGCCCATGGGCCTCATTTCGTTGCCCATGAAGGGTTACCCCCATCGGCAGTGACTTGGTCAGAAGTCACGGCCGTTGCCCAAAGCCCACACAAGATGCTCAGTTCCTTTACCGGGTCTGCATGGTTACACGTAGTTCATCCCTTTGACCGTGTTGATCATTGTGTTAAGTTGATTCAATCAACAAGCCCTTCTCCTTTACTATTGGCATCATTGGATGCCGCCCGTTGGCAGCTCGCGCAACAAGGAAGGCAGCTTTTTGGACGGACGCTGGATCTTGCTATGACTCTTCGGGAACGAATTGCAGAATTACCGGGTCTGTGGTGCCCAACACCAGAGGAACTTGCCGCCCGGGGGATTGTTGATTGGGATCCATTGAAGCTGCTTGTCTTTGTGACCCGATTGGGAATAAGCGGTCTGGAGGCAAAAAGATACCTACGTCAAGTCGGATTGGAGGCAGAACTTGCCGATCCTTGCAGTGTTCTTTTCCTACTTACGCCAGGGGATAACGATGAATCAGCGGACGCTCTCATAGAAGGATTAGGACGGTTGACTAAGGAGTTTACTCAGGATAAAGGGCAAAGGATTGAAATTCCCCTTTGGCCAGATCTGCCACCCCAAAGGCTTACCCCTAGGGAGGCTTTCCTTGCGCAGTGTGATGGAGTGGACATTAGAGGTGCAAAGGGACGGGTTGCTGGGAGTGTCCTTGCCCCGTATCCACCGGGAATACCTGTCTTGGTTCCTGGTGAGGAGATTACGGAGCAAGTCGTCGAATATGTGATTCGAGCCTTGGTGCTTGGTGTAAGTTTCAACCAGGATCCTTCCAGGCTAAGAGTTGTGAAGTGAACTGTTGCATAGATGTATTGTTATTGGTCCAAAGGGGGGAGGTTGTGCCACCAGGTCTAGCAGACTAGGTGCCACGCTGAATATGAGTCGGGGAAAACTGATTACCTTCGAAGGGATTGACCAAACCGGAAAGTCAACCCAAATAGAGCTTGTGAGTGCATGGTTAAAGAGAAGGCAACTGCCCGTTCTGATAACACGGGAACCCGGAGGAACCTACTACGGTCGAGTGATGCGGGATATTCTCCTTTCAGGGAAAACGTCCCTAGACCCTAAGGCAGAACTGTGCCTAATGATGGCCGATCGGGCTCAGCATATTTGGGAGGTTATTGCCCCGGCCTTGCAGGAGGGGACCATTGTTCTTTGTGATCGGTTTACCGATTCTTCTTTGGCTTACCAAGGATACGGGCTTGGAGAGGATTTGCACTTGATAGAACAGTTAAATAAGTGGACTACTGGTGGATTGACCGCCGATTTGACTCTGCTGTTTGATCGGGAGGTAGGTAGCTCCTTTGGCGATAGGCGCGATGCGGCCGACCGGATCGAACAACGAGACCTCGGCTATAAGAATCGTGTACGGCAAGGATATCTGAACATTCATGCCCAACACCCCAAACGGGTGATGAGAATAGATGTCACTGGAAAATCCAAGGAACAGATCCTAGATGAAATCAAGCCGATGATTGAAAAGCTCCTTAAAACTAGTTGTTCCAGGTTGCGGAAGAACGGGGATGCACTTGCATGATGCGGGAAATACCATCATAATTAGACTAGTGGTGATGCAAAACCAAAGGGAAGTGTAGTGATGTCTTTGGTGTTAAACCTTAATCAGATTATTGGACATGAGATGATTTGCCAAATATTGCAAAGAGCCATCAATGAGAACCGAGTGGCCAATGCCTATCTCTTCTATGGTCCTGATGGTGTGGGAAAACGGACGTGTAGTCTAGCCTTTGCCAAGGCCCTACATTGTGTCCATGGTACCGGCTGTGAGCAGTGTGATGCCTGTAAGTTGTACGAGGGACAATTGGCACATCCGGATCTTTTTCTACTCGATGCCGCAGGTGGTTCCCTGAAGATCGATCAAATTCGGGCCATGCAGGAACGATTGAACTATCAGGCTGAGCTTGGGGGATATAAGGTTTGCATTATAGATGGGGCGGACAGACTAACCGTTCAGGCGGCTAACAGCTCGTTGAAGATGCTTGAGGAACCCCCAGGACAGACAGTGATCATTTTGACCGGAGAAAGCCGGTCCCAGTTCTTGCCTACAATTCTGTCACGGTGCCAAGTCCTCTCTTTCCAGCCAGCCGCCATTGATGTGGCTACGCAGTACCTGGTTAATATGGGGGCCGACGCTCATCAGGCGAAGGTTCTGGCGAGACTCTTTGAAGGACGGGTGGGGGCTGCTGTTAATGCACTTTCCAGTGATGTTTTGCAGATGCGTCACTTGTTACTCAGCTACCTTGTGGATGTGCGAGGCAACGGGTGGGCAAAATTATATAGCGAAAGTACATCCTGGGAGAAGGATCAACAACAGGCCAGATTAGCCCTGCGGATTATGTTATCCTGGTATAGGGATCTCCTCTTGGTCAAAGCGGGTATGAAGGAGAACCTGGTCAATGTTGATTGGGAGCAAAAACTGGAGGAAATAGCCAGACATTGCGATCTAGCTGGACTTCTGCAAATCTGCCAAACCATTGAAGCGGCATTAAATTACCGTCAAGGAACAGGGTATTTCCGGATCTATCTAGATAGGATCCTTTCAAGCTTATAGAAGGTGATCATCTTGCGGTGCTGTGGTAGTATCTATCACAAGTCAAAGGAGTCATCACGATAGGAGAATGAGTTTATGGCTATAGTTGTCGGCATACGTTTTAAGAAGGCCGGTAAGATCTACTATTTTGACCCAGGCGCATTGGAGTTAGCCGAAAATGATCTAGTGATTGTGGAGACCGCGCGGGGCACAGAAGCAGGTCATGTAGTACTCGGAAGAAAGGAAGTAAGTGAAGAGGAGATTACTCAACCACTAAAAATGGTGTTGCGCAAAGCCACAGACGAGGATGAACGGCAGATTGAGGCCAATCGACAGAAGGAGGCATCTGCCTTTGATATCTGTGCCAAGAAGATCGCGGAACATCAGTTGCCGATGAAGCTTATCGATGTTGAGTATACCTTTGATAATACCAAGGTGATCTTCTACTTTACTTCCGAGGGCCGTGTGGATTTTCGGGAATTGGTTAAAGACCTAGCTGCCATATTCAAAACCAGAATAGAATTACATCAGATTGGTGTGCGGGATGAAGCCAAGATGATTGGGGGCCTTGGCCCCTGTGGACGTTCCATGTGTTGTACAACCTTCCTAGGCGATTTTGAGCCAGTTTCCATCAAAATGGCCAAGGAGCAGAACCTGTCACTAAACCCGGCGAAGATTTCCGGGATTTGTGGGCGGCTGATGTGTTGCCTTAAGTTCGAACGGGACCTCTATAGGGAAGCGAAAGAGGAGTCTAAGCAAGAAGCTGAGGAATGCGAATGTCGCGATGTCTGTCAAAAGGAAAAGGGACAACCCGTTGAAAAAGAGGACACCAAGGTCACCGCAGAAGAAACCGCGAAAGAAGATGCCGCCAAACAGCCGAAGTCAAACAAGAAATCCAAGAAAAGACGCAGATCGAAGAATAAGAAACGAAAAGCGAACAAGAATAGGGCCAATCAAAATGGAACACAAAAACAACAGTGAAGATACCGGGGTCTTGTATATTTGCCCTACTCCCATTGGTAATCTAGAGGACATTACCCTGCGGGTGCTAAGGGTCCTCAAAAAGGTGGATCTTGTAGCCTGTGAAGATACCAGACGAACGGGTCAGCTCTTAAACTACTATCAGATTCAGAAGCGGATGATTAGCTATCATGAACACAATGAAGTAACCCGGACCGATGAGCTTATATCCTTTCTGGAGTCGGGACTAGATATTGCTTTGGTATCTGATGCTGGTACCCCAGGTATTGCAGATCCTGGGTTTGTTGTTGTGCGCGCGGCATTGAAATATGGAATTCGGGTTACCGCTTTACCGGGTCCCTGTGCTGCGATATCCGCCTTGGTGATGAGCGGGTTGCCCACGGATCGTTTCCTGTTTTACGGGTTCTTGCCGCGAAAAGCAACTAAGCGGGTGGCGGAGATTGAAAGGCTAAGGGGGAATGATGGTACCCTAGTCTTCTATGAAGCGCCCCACCGGATTATCCCGTGCTTGGCGGATCTTCTAAGGGTTCTCGGTCCAAGACCAGCTGCCCTTATTCGTGAACTGACGAAGATGCATGAACAGATGTGGACGGGAACCCTAGAAGAACTCCTAGACCGTGCTACGGACTGCCCGCCAAAGGGTGAGATCGTTCTTCTTGTGCAGGGTGCAAAGGAAGAAGAAACGATGAGCAATCATGATGTTGTCAAGTTGGTTCGAGAATTGATGGAACTCGGTTTGGATAAGAAGACCGCCATTACCGTTACTGCCAAGCAAACTAATCTTCCGAAAAAAGACGTCTACGACCAAGTCGTGGAACTGCCACCTTACTAACTGGGAGAAGAATAGGCCATTTTAGGCATGGTTTTTAGCTAGGTCTCCAAGCTGTTCCAAACACGTACCGCAAAGCAACTTGTCTTGGAAGGTGATCAGACCTTCTGTATTACCGCAAATAACACATGAAGTCTCGTATTTCTTTAATACAATGGTGTTCTGATGACCAACATAGATCTCGACTGGGTCACGTTCAGATAGCCCGATGGTCGTTCGTAGTTCCTTAGGAATCACAATTCTTCCTAGGCTATCTAGTCGCCGCACAATCCCTGTAGGCTTCATGCCAGTACCCCCCCTTCTTCTGATGAGAGATCTCTCGGAAACTCTAAACCTGCATGTAAAGCAACACTGTAGCTCTATAACCCTGTGTTTCACCCCCACTTTCCCTGACATTCTTCATAAGCAATAGTTTGTGATTTAGCGAGTGTATGGTCGTATAGGCTCTATTGCACTCGTTATTGAGCCT
>JALNWK010000023.1 GCA_023230925.1 Limnochordia bacterium | reverse complement strand
CGTTCTTCCCAAAGCTGACGTTTGTCTTGGGTCACCACACCAGTCACCTCGCTAAGTTATGATGGTTCGATTATCCCACCACAACAAAACTGGTGCTATGTGGGTTAGCTTTGACGTTTACAATTCTTCTTCTTAGAGTTCTTCAAAAAAGGCGCGAATACCCCGATAGAGGGCCGCAGCGGCTTGCTGCCTTTTCATCACACATGAAGCCATTTTCTCTAGATGTGGACTAAACAATGACATGGTCTCAATAATTGCGCCGGGCACCTCGGATACATGAAGCAGATCCACAGCCGATTCGTGAAGTCCCTGATCCTTCAGAGCTAGGTCTTGGATAAGCTCCCGATGCGCCTCTAAGGCAAGCCGCCGGGAATTGAGGTCCCTACCATGATATGCTCGGATTCCCTCGGCATTACTTTGATGAATACTGATAATACACTCCGCCTTAGCATCAAGTATAGTCGATAGCCGCGCTGCGAAGGAAACTGAATAGTCAGCCTTGCGGGTTAGGATGATCTTACCTCCGGCAAGTTCAACCATGATGGCAAGCCGCAAAGCGACATCTAGGTTAACATCCTTCTCCTGCACACCAGCAGGTCCCCTAACTCCTCCATCGGCACCCCCGTGGGCCGCATCAATAGCAATTATTCTACCAAGCAAAGCCGGTTCTTCGCGGCTTAATATATACCCGTGCTCACCTTTTTGGTAATTAACCCCTATACTTGCGGCAAGCAGCCCAATTTCCACATAGATATCGTTACCCAGTGACTGAATACTGGATTCTGGCAACCAATAGCCATTCACTAATACAAGGTTGCTGTCGGTTTCCATAGACTACCTCCTACCTTTCAAACGGCTCTTATATCACTATATGCACCGTCGAAAGAAAGGATAGAGGTAGACCATCTATGAACTTGATCCAACCTGTGCCCGGGGAACCTCATCGGCCTTAACTAAAGCATACTTAGCACCCACCGGACCAATGACCTCATAGACAAAGATAGCCGCCAGGGTGGTTGTCATAATCACACCTCCGAATTGGGGAAAACGCTCCACGGCTACAATGGCAAGACCAATGGCAACCCCCGCTTGGGGCAACATAGCAAAGCCTAAGTACTTTCTTACGGAGTCCGGAGCATGAGCAAGCAAACCGCCCAAATAGTTGCCCGCCAATTTGCCAATAGACCGGGCTAGTACGTAACCTATTCCAAGCAAACCAACTTCTTGCAGGGCACTTAGCTGTAGCTTAGCGCCTGCCAGCGCAAAGAACAAAATATATATTGGCTGCTCCACAGATTCTAGGGTCTCAAAAACGGTCCTCGGCTTTCGACTGAAGTTAGCGATGACCGAGCCTGTTACCATTGCTGCTAACAGAAGGGAAAGATTGAGTCTTTGGGCCAAGCCTGCAACCACAAGAGCAAGTCCGATCACAAAGGGCAACACATCCTCCTTGTGCCGTAACCGATCTAAGACTAAGACACCAACTATTCCCACGCCAATCCCCAGTAATGCAGAGAAAGTAATCTCGAGCAAGGGAGCTAACAGCGATGTTGCATTTATACTATTGCCACCAACCATAGCTTCTACGAAACTCATTACTACACCAAAAAGGACGATAGTAAATGCATCATCTAGGGCAACCACCGCCAACAACGTGCGAGTTAGTGGACCTTTGGCTTTCAATTCATGCAATACGGCAATGGTTGCTGCTGGGGCTGTGGCCGCCGACATCGCCCCAAAGGTGAGGGCCAATGGCAAGGATTCACTGATCAAGTAAGTAACGACAAGAACCGAACCGAAGGTGACCATCATCTGTACAATGGTTATAGTAATGATGGAGCCACCCAATTTCCTAAGCGAACTCACCGTTAATTCTCCGCCAATGGCAAATGCAATAACCGCAAGGGCCAAACCCTCAATTGGCTGCAGCTCACTGGCAATATTTGTAGACACAATATTGAGAAAAGAGGGGCCTAGAAGAAGTCCAACAATGATCCACCCGGTGATACTCGGCATGCGAATTTTCCCAATCAACTTGCCGCCGAATAACCCCAACACAATCAAAGCTCCTGCTGCTGCTAACATCTACACTTCATCTCCGTCTTCGATCATAAAAATAGGCAACACAAACCTACCCCTGCTAGGAGGCACAGATATACCCAAGCTATGATCGAGTATCCCTTGAGTTAATTCTGGCATTCCTGACAGACTTTCGTTGTCCGATTGATTCATACAAGAAGGGCTCGCTTAGAATCGTCACTGCAAAGCCTGAGGGAATTTCAACAGGAATCATTATATCACTTAACAAACGATACTTCCACTTGGAGGGAGCAGTCTTGGAAACCTGCCTACACTAGAATTGTAAAGACCGGGCAGTATCCCGGTCTTCTTTCTAACCTGAAACCGACTCTTTTCTCGTGCCCCTAGGAACATTTGTCTCATTTGCTTGGGTAAGGGCGTACTTGGCACCCAAGGGTCCGATGATCTCATAGACCACTACTGCCGCCAGGGTGGTAGTCATGATTACGCCCCCTAGTTCAGGCAGTCTTTCCACGGCCACAATCGCAAGACCTATCGCTACCCCCGCTTGAGGTAACATGGCAAAGCCTAAGTATTTGCGCACCGTCTCAGGGGCTTTTGCCAGCACAGCTCCCAGATACGAGCCCCCAAGCTTACCGATAGTACGGCCAACGATATAGCTTGCTCCAAGCAATCCTACCTGTCTAAGTGCACTCAAATGTAGCTTCGCTCCGGCTAGGGAGAAAAAAAGGATATAGATTGGTGCTTCAATCTGCTGCAAAGTCTCAAACATGATCCGTGGTTTGGTGCTAAAGTTGGCTATCACAGAACCGGTCACCATCGCGGCTAAAAGCAAGGAAAGGTTGAACTTAGTGGCTAAACCCGCGACAAGAAGCGCAAGCCCAATCACAAAGGGTAAAATCTCTTCGCTCCGGCGCAGCCGATCCAAAACAAATATCCCGATAAAACCCATGATCACACCCAACAGGACGGAAAAAGCAATCTCCAGCAATGGTGCTACTAAGGACGTCACAGCAACACTACCGCCAGCCACCATGGCTTCGACAAAACTCATCACAATTCCAAATAACAGAATCGTAAAAGCATCATCCAGGGCAACTACCGCCAATAAGGTGTGGGTTAGGGGGCCCTTTGCTCTTAGCTCATGTAAGACCGCTACTGTAGCCCCTGGCGCAGTAGCAGCCGACATGGCCCCAAATACCAGGGCCAATGGTAAGGACGCGCCGAATAAATATGTGGCCCCAAAGACACACAGAAAGGTCATCAGCATCTGCACAATGGTAATGGTAATAATGGAGCTGCCAAGTTTTCTAAGTGAGCTTACGGTTAATTCCCCGCCGATCGCCAAGGCAATAATCGCTAAGGCTAGGCCCTCAATGGGCTGAAGCATCTGGGCGATATCTCCGGTGACAACATTAAACACCGATGGACCTAGGACAAGGCCAACCAAGATCCAACCAGTAATACTGGGCATGTGAATTTTGCCAACCAGTTTACCGCCAAATAGACCAAGAACAATTAGTAAACCTGCTGCCGCTAACATTTAGGTGTCATCTCCGTTCGCATGCCATTCGTGCCCCGAAAGCCCCTTAACAAAAAGAACAGGCATCGTGAAAGCAAAGGCGGTATCCGGTTGTTCGAGGTCACCTACATGCTTCTCGACTACCTGAACTGCAGTCTCTACCTGATCATCCTCTAACACAGTCATGATGGTTCTGTGATCCTGATGTTTACCGGAAGTAAGGTAACTCACCCTCCCGAAAAAGGGCAAGCTTTCTGGGACAAGTTCGCTTAGTCCATAGGTATGGAACACTGTGGCACCCTTGATGCCTGACTCTACAAAGTCACCGAGGATCTCGTGAAGAACATCGGTTCTAGACAACATAACCACAAGTACCTGCATTGTAAAACCTCCCGTCAACTTGTTACACTATCACTTGTGCCGCAAGCCGAGAATTAGTGTATGTTACGATAAACGCATGGGGCTAATCCTTGGGGCCCTGCCTAAACCTGAGCAGGACCTCTTGAACTTGATTTGGCTTTGATGGACGTTAAAAGGCGAATGTTGGTTTGCTAAGGTCACCCATCACATGATCGAAGGCATGGATTTGTTCCCGTGAGCCCGAAAACATCCAGAATACCCTAGCCAACAACACAGATTATATCACACCATTGGGCGTAGTTCCATATGACGACCCCCTTTGCCTTAAGGGTAATAGCAATTGGGAGGACAGGTCTTTGTGCTATTTCTCCTCATAGCGGATGTACCCGCCATAATGATAAACGGGCTTATCCCAGAAGCATACCGCATAGAAACCTATGCCCTATTTAAGCTGCCTATGTACTTTCAGGTTCTTGAGTCTGCTATTCCGGGAACGTTTGATGAACATAATACCACCCCAATAGACTCTCATATCGTGATCATCGTCAATTGGCAATAGCAGCCCGTAGATACTGGCCATGGCCTTGCTAAAAAAGCGCCAGACGCCCCTTGTGTTATCCTTCTTCTTTGATGTTAACCGTCCGAAACCAGACTACATTCAGGTCACCTTGGAGCCAGCAGAATGATGCACCTATACCCGGTAAAACAAGTCTCGGGTCACGTTAACTCGGTCGAAAACTAACATAGAATATAGAAGGATAACGAAGGGAGGAAGGCTTCATGATCAATGAAGAGATGAGAATATCCGTGGCGCCACCCTGCAATCTGGATCAGTTTCGAGCTGACCTTGAGGAATCCATTCAGGATGAGCTCTGTGATATTGGCTTTTACGCTGGAATTGCACTGGAGGCACCCACTGACATCCTTCGGTTGCTCACCATTAGTATTGTCGGTGATGAGTATGCTCACGCCCGTATCCAGGCTGCCTTATTGGGTGTGAATCCACCGCCGCTATCCACGCCACCGGCATGTCCAACCCCAACCGGTGATTTCAAGGAAGACGTAGAGACCGCCATTGCCGGCGAGATCAGCGCTGTAGCCCGCTATTCGATGCTTGCACAATGTGCACCGACAGCCAACATCCGCTATCTGCTAACATCGATTATCACTGATGAATATGGTCATGCCAAGATCTGGAGTGCCATGCTCAATGCGCTAAGCTAAAATGTGCAGGTCGCTTTAGCTAAGTAAGGCGACCTGCCTTTGCAGGCTAATGCTCTGCAACAAATTCGGTAATCCGAACACCCAGTTGCTCCCCGGCAACTACCACCTCACCTGCGGCTACTTTTTTCTCATTGATGAATACGTCCACCGGTTCGCCCTCCAATCGGTCCAGCTCGACGATGGAGCCTTTTCCCAAGGCCAGGATCTGCGCCATAGTCATTTCCGTCCGACCAAGCACTACTCTCACTTTTAGTGTTGTATCCTTAAGTACCTCAAAATCAAATTGATGGTGCATTTTCTCACCGCCATTGGCAATAGCCGCGGAATGCACTACTGGTTTAGGTTCCGGCGTGATTTCCTGTAGTTCGACTTTTTTGGGCTCTGGGTCAGCAACGGGTTCCTCAGTAAGTTCAGTGAGCAAGTTATCGGACATTGATCTAGCAAACTCCAAAGGAATGATCATAACCATAGTACTCTCTAGCAGATCACCGATTGTCATTTGAAAGAGGACTTCGACCACATCATCGGAGCCGCTGAATTCAGAGAAGAAACCGCTCCCTTCTCTGACTAGGTTCACCTGAACATCTGGGGGCGATATAATCACCTCGGTGGCGAAAAACTTGGACATGGCTGTAGCCGCTGACCCCATCATCTGATTCATCGCTTCACCTAAGGCACTGAGGGCTAATTCGTCGGCCTGGAGATCATTGGATATATCCTCACCGATCATCAACGATGCGATTAACTTAGCATCGTCCTGGTTTAGAATTAGGACATTAGAACCGGATAGTCCCGTAATATAATTGATCTCGCAGACCAAACAGGGCACGGGAAACTGCTCCTCTAGGTCAACAACCTTCACAAGCTCTACAACAGGCGTAGTGATCAGCACCTCTTCTTGTAGAATCTGCGAAAGAGCCGTAGCTGCAGATCCCATGGCGATATTGCCAACCTCACCGATTATGTCCTTGTGCTCATCAGTCAGTTCATACCTACTCATCGGTTTCCCCTTCCCATATTCCAGTAATCTTACCAGCCATCCGCCCCTTGTGTACGCCGGGCACTGCCTGGAACTTGGACAGGCCAGCAATACGCACCACCGATGGTTGATCAATGTCTCCCAACAGAATGACATCACCCTTCTCCAGGACTACTACTTCCGAAAAGGTAAGACCAGCACTACCCAGTTCTAGTTCCACCGGTACCCTAACATAGGCTAATTCCGTCGTCCCCAGATCCTTGACATCAACGGAGGTACGGCTCTGGTCCCGTCCCCTAAATCCCCGTTGTAGACGAGACATGATTCCCTCAAGACTGCTATGCGCCATAAAGAAATTAACGCTTCCCTCATGTTGTCCAGCCTGTAATCCTAAGGTAGCTAGAATGCCAACCTCCTCCGGAGCATTGATCTGCAGGTACTCACTATTGGTCTCTATATTCTGCAAGGTAGGCTCAAGTGCCACCACATCATGCCAAGCAATTGGCAAATCCCTCTGCAAAATGGTTTTGATCAGATGGCGAAGCACCCTAAGTTGAATATCTGTAGGCTCACCCCGCTGGTCAATGATCTGTCCTGGGCCTCCGCAGAGAATATCAAAAAGGACTAGGCCAATATCTATACCCATTTCCATCAAGGCTGTGCCAGGTAACGGTTCTATCCCGAAGGCAGCCACAATACATGGGTTTGGGATCGAACGCAGAAACTCGTCATAACTAAGCTGCTCTACAGAAACCACCCGGGAAGTCACACGGGTACGGGTCTGCATGGACAGACTAGTACTTAGGGTCCTACTCAATTGGTCAAAGATTCGTTCAATGCTGCGAATCAAATCCTTCGAGAACTTATTCGGCTGCTTAAAGTCATAGGGAATAACCTCGGGCAGCTCCTCTGTCACAGTCCCTTCAGATAGCAGACCAATTAGCTCATCTATTTCCTTTTGACTTAGAACTTCACTCACACCACTGTCCCCTTTATCTAGACTACCTGGCTTTGGCTATTTGGTGCGGCCTACCGCTTAGCTGCTCATACAAGGCCTTACCTATCCCTAAATCCCCGCGCTTGGCAAACTCATCAGCCAGCTTTTCATCAAGCAAGGTTTCATATACTTCGGTAGAAAGTCCCCGGTTAATTAGACCACCCTGTGGGACTGTCTTCCTCATTTCCTTGAGAAGCATTCGGTAGAAAATGGCTTCAAATTCCTGACATGCTTGTTTAAGTTTAGCATCGAAGTCCTGTCCTTGCACAGTAGAGGCAGTACTAACACGCATAGGCATCCTCCTAACGAATCTCCAGCTGACCATAGAGGGCACCGGCAGCCTTTATTGCTTGTAAGATCGAGATAACATCCCGGGGACTTGCGCCAAGTCCGTTGAGGGCGGTGACTAGATCCTGGATGGTGCTACCGGATTGCAGTACAGTCATTTGTTTCTGCCCTTCTGTCGCGGTGATCTTGCTCTCCGGCACAACAACGGTCTCTCCTCCCGAGAGGGGCGGTGGTTGAACAACGTCGTATTCGGTCTGAATAGCAACCTGTAGGCTCCCGGCGGCCACGGCCACTGGAGTAATACGTACATCTTTCCCGATCACCACGATCCCGCTTCGCTCATCAACGACTACCTTTGCCACGCTATCCGGATTCACCTCGAGGGCACCAAAATCAGCGATAAAATCTACAAGCCGGTACTCATAGGCCGGGGGAACTAGCACTGCAATACGGCTTTGATCCAGCGCAAGGGCTGTATCTGGTGTATAGGTTTTGTTTAGCACCTCCGCCACCCGGGCCGCGGTTGTAAAATCAGCGTTTTCACTGTTTAGCACCAAAGGCAAGAACCCTTGTTCATCGAGAATCGGTGTCGCTCCTGGTTTCTGCACTAGTCCCCCTGCAGGTACAACGCCAGCGGTAAGATGGTTTTTACTTACCGACGAGCCCGAGCCCGAAGCGGAAAAACCGCCAACAGAAACCGGTCCCTCGGCGAAAGCATAGGCTTCCTCGTCATCACCAAGCAAGGGAGTGAGAAACAGGTTGCCCCCTACAAGACTTCTTGCATCACCAATGGAGGATACACTCACATCAACCCGATCGCCCGGTCGACTAAAGGGAGGCAACTCCGCGGTTACCATCACCAAAGCTGCATTACGACTGGGCATGTCACTGGCAGCAATACCAAAACTACTAAGCAGGGTCATCAACATGTTGGACGTGGGGCTTTTACTTGAATCACCGGTACTAGCCAAACCCGTGACCAAACCCACACCCACCAATTGCTGGGGATGAACCCCTTCAATCCGCAAAATGTCCTTAAGCCGTACCGTTGGCTGATCGAAGGCTGAAGCCTCAAGAAAACCAGGACTTAAGAACACACAGAAAGCACACAATAAGGCGAGAAACCTCACACTAATCCCTCCTGTTAGAACAGCCACTGAAACAACCTAGTCAAGATTCCAGGTTGTTGCTTATCTCCCACCACACCAAAGCCTTGGTAAGTAATCTCCGCATCGGCAATATGGGAAGATAAGACCTCGTTGTCCCCGTCAATATCGTCCGGACGAACTACACCCTTGATGGAAATCTCCTGTTTTTCCCCGTTTAATACGAAGGAATGCGTCCCTTCAATAACCAAGTTTCCATTGGGTAACTTCTCCGAGATCTGGGCTGTGATCTTTGTCTGCAACGAACTGCCCCGGGAAGTGGTTCCCTTACTGCTCATATCATCATCGCCACTGGCCCGGATAAGGGGAATAAAATCCAATAACCCTAATCCTGGGCCAACACCAACGGAGCCCTTTTTCCCCGTTTGGGTAGCCGCGGTTTGTGTTGCTTCCGCTTGCTCCACAACAATAATTGTAACAAGATCCCCTTCCTTATGGGCCCGGCGATCCCGCATTAACTGGGCAAAAAACGAAGCGGCACACAACTCAGATGTAATCGTAACCATCAGGAGCATCAACAATATGATAGATAATCTCTTACGCATTTTCACGCCCCCTTTGTAATTAAAGATATTACCCGTCCGGGTCCGGCCACCTCAGCAATCACGACCCGGCCCGACTCAAGGTTCTCCACCCTAATCCAATCACCTACATACCCATCCTCCAAAGACAAAGCTTTGGTGATGGCGTAGACATTGCCGTATGAGCTTTCTAGGGTCACAATCTGCTGAGCTGTAACCTCGGGTACAGGCTCGATTAGATCCTTAGTCAAAACTGTCCCGGACAGTATCCAGCGTTTAACCCGGTACCCGGCCAAGTCTTCTATAGAACTAAACGCATTATCCCGCACAACAAATAGGTCCCTTTCCACTAGTACAAGTTCATCGGGCTTTAGCACCTGATGCTTCATATGGGCATCCTTTACTGCAACCACTTGAACCGGCAAACTTACGCTGTAGGAGACCCATAGGGACCGATAGAACACACCGTCAATCAACACATCGATGCCAAAGGACATCGTCCGTCCCACCATAGGGAGGGAAGAGGGGGACAATTGTATTTCCCCCTCGGGTAGTACAACATCTTGCACCTTAGTGATCCTTTCAAACCTAACCTGTGGATACTCAACTAAAGCCTGCATCAACGCCCCATCTGCCACCTCGATAATCCTCTTTGACTCTAGCACTTGCGTCCTGGTGGATACCCGAAAAGAAGGGGGTACCAAAAGCTCCAGTTCCTTAAGCGAGAATTTGGCCTGCTGCAGACGCATCCGTAGGATCCCAAGGGACAGCGTCCGGCTATACCCCGGCAGAGGAGCTTCCCCGATATAGACCACCTCCAGCTGCTCTAGATCCGCTGGATCCGCCCCTTGAATTTGGGCTATGTCCCCCAAGAAGATCTTGGTACCGGATACCTCCACATGCTCATCAATCTTGATGAGCACCTGGGCACAAATACCCTGGGTCAGGATCAGTGCTAGTAAAACAAGGAGTAGGTACATTCGTCGCCGATGCATCATTATCTCACCCTAACGCCGGAGATTGTTCGCTGTCTGCAACATCTCATCGGAGGCCTGAATCGCTTTGGAGTTTACCTCATAGGCCCGCTGGGCGGTGATCATACTGACCATTTCCTCAACGACCTTAACATTTGACATTTCCAAGTAGCCCTGGGCTACGGTACCAAAGCCCTCCAGTCCAGGAGTCCCAAAGATGGCCTCCCCTGATGCAGAGGTTTGCTTTAGCAAGTTTCTGCCAATATTGCGGAGTCCCGCCGGGTTAATGAAGCGGACCAAGGTAATGCGTCCTACTTCCTGGGCTGCTTCCGAGTCCGAAGTCAAAACAGAAACGGTACCATCCGTGCTTACGGAGATATCCAGGGCATTGTCCGGAATGACAATCTCCGGCTCCAGCACAAAACCATCGGAAGTAACCAGACGTCCTTCACTGTCTAGTTTCAATGCACCATCCCTGGTGTATGCCGTGGAACCATCGGGCATGGTAACCTGGAAGAACCCTTCCCCTTCGATGACTAGATCCAAGGGATTATCGGTCTGCTGGTAATCCCCTTGGGTAAAGATCTTTTGGGTACTAACTGGTCGCACCCCATGTCCCACTTGAATACCCGTTGGAATCTGGGCCCCTTGTACCACCGGGGTTCCACTGTAGCGCACCGTTTGGTAAAGCAGATCCTGGAAGTCTACCCGGCTTTTCTTAAAACCACTGGTGTTCACATTGGCTAGGTTGTTGGAGATTGTGGCGATACTAAGCTCCTGCGCTGTCATGCCGGAACCAGCAATCCATAATGAACGCATCATGATTAATTACCTCCCATTTTTCTTTAAGATACCTTACCTATTTCCACCGCAAACCCGAGGACTTCGTCCTGGGCGGTAATCAAACGCTGGGCCGTTTCATAGGCCCGCACTGCACTGATCATCCTTACCATCTCTTCAATGACACTAACATTGGTCTGCTCTAATGTGCCTTGCACCACCATACAATCCTCGGCTAACTCAACACCCTCCATGGATTTCAGCGCATAGAAGCTATGGCCTTCGGCAAGCAAAGCTTCCCGGGGAATCCTCACAATCTGCAGTTTGTCGATTAGGTCTTCTTGGAAGATCTCCCCAGATGGGCTCACACTAAACTCAGCCTTTTCTAGCTGAATATCACCGTTTAGTCCCTGGACGTGGTAGCCTTGTTCGGTGACCAATGAGCCCTCTGGGGACAGGGCCAAAGCCCCACAGCGGGTATAGCGAATGCCTCTTGGCGTTCGCGCTGCGAAAAAACCCTCTCCCTCAATGGCTAGGTCAAAAACGTTACCGGTTTCAATCAGGGAACCTTGACTGGTATCTACAAAGAGTTCCTCTGCGATCACTGCAGTGGCCAGATCCCCAATAGGGACTGTTCGGGTCCCGTCGTTTCTTTGTACCTCTTGACCACCGCTCCCCTGTTGAATCAGTAACTGCCGGTAAAATCCATTGGTGGAGGCATTGGCCAAATTGTGGGCAATCACATTCATTTGGGTATCACCTAATACCATGGCACTTGCCGCGGTGTAAAGACCTCGAATCATCTAACACACCTCCTCTCCTAGCTTAAGTAACTCATGGGCCTCGTCTTCAAGCATGCTCTTAAGTCGCATAATGGCCCTGGTGTGTAGCTGAGATACCCTTCCTTTGGAGATCCCAAGTACCTCACCAATGGCACTTATGGTCAGCTCCTCATAGTAATACAAAGACAAGATCATCTGGTCCCTTTCGGGCAAGGAGCCAATTGCTTGGGCTAGTCTGTTCCTGAGATCCTCCTCAACTACCCTCTGTTGGGGGTTAACAGCCTGTCGATCCGCGATGAGGTCAGACAGCTGTCCCCCGTCGCCATCAGGGGAGCTAATCATTAGCTCCAAGGAAAGCATCGTGGTAGATGAAGCCTTCTGCTGTAGGTCATACAACTCTGTAAGATCAATGTGTAGGGCATCCGCTACCTCCGCATCGGTCGCGGGACGACCAAACCTTCCATCAAGCTCCGCATAGGCCCGCTCCATGGCTTTGATCTTCCGCCTTTGGCTATCGGGGAGCCAATCCTCGGAGCGAATCCCATCCAGCATCGCTCCCCGAATCCTTTTGGAGGCAAAGGTGGAGAACAAAACGCCTTGACAGGGGTCATACCGCTGGGCTGCTTCGATTAGGCCCAGGTATCCATAGCCCACTAGATCATCTACTTGCATGTGGTTCGGTAACCCAATGGCCAACCGCTCGGCAATACGACGCACTAAGGATAAGTGGTCACTGATCAGTTCCTCTCTTTGCCTTTCCCTCGGGCTTTGTACTTTATAGGCCTCAATATTCTCCCTTTGAAACATGCCAGTCACTCCCTTGCCAACAGGTGCCGTCAATTCTCATGGTTAACCATCCCCACTACTTCCAGTTGAATCTTTGGATCAATCTCATTGAAGGATAGAACAATCAGCTGGGGCACCAACGGTTCGATAATCCGCCGAAATACTGGGCGGGCTGGCGCTGATGTCAGCACTACTGGCGGGTAACCGCCTGCCGCCAGTTTTTGTATCTCCTGCATCAGACGGTGCATCAGCCGATGCACAAATTGGGCCTCAATGATCCCCCCGGTTTTCGCCTCTTCGGCCAGTACCGCCTCCAGGGCAGGGTCCAGGCGAATCACCCTCAAGATTCCATCGGGTCCTAGATACTCCTCGGTAATCTGCCGAGACAGGGACTGCCTTACATACTCGGTGAGGGTCTCAATGGAATCAGCACTACCGGCATGATCCGCCATGGCCTCAAGGATCCCGACGAGGTTCCGAATGCTGATTCCTTCCTTTAATAGGTTCTTGAGAACACTTTGGATCTGGCTGATGCTCAGTTGATTTGGCACCAGCTCATCGACCAAGGGCCCGTGATCTTGTTTGAGGCTATCTAGGAGTTTCTTCACCTCCGTGCGTCCAAGGAGTTCATGGGCATGGTCCTTGATTACCTGGGTAATATGAGTAACCAACACCGTCGATGGATCGACGACAGTACAACCTAGGGCTTCCGCCTCATCCCTTTGCTCCTCTTGGATCCACACCGCAGGCATCCCAAAGGTGGGATCCTTCACATGTTCACCCGCCAGCTCCTCCATGGGTTCTGAACACAGTGCCAGAAGTCTATTGGGCCGTAATTCCCCTTCACCCACCTTAGCACCGTAGATCTTAACCGTGTAATTGTGCATGCCCAATTGGACATTATCCCGGATCCGAATCATCGGTACCACCATGCCTAGTTCCAGAGCACACTGCTTGCGTACGGCACCGAAACGGCTTAAAAGATCCCCACCTTGCTTCTCATCGGTCAGCACCACCAAGCCATACCCAATCTCTACCTCTAAGGGATCCACTTTGATCATTTCAAGTACATCCTCAGGGGTAATGATCTCAGAACGTTGCTGCTCGTCCTTAGCTTTTTCTAATCTATACTCCTCTTCTGCCTGTTTGCCAGCACTTGTCAGCCGATAGGCGGTAATCCCGAGCAAAAGACCAATCATTAGAAAAGGGAAAAAGGGCAGCCCCGGGATTAAACTGAATACCACAAGTACCCCGGCGGCAATGCCAATAGTCTTGGGTTGGGCCCCAACTTGTTCTAGAAACACCTCTCCGAGATTCCCCGTGGAGGCGTTTCTGGTCACAATCATCCCGGTGGCCGTGGCAATGAGCAGAGCCGGAATTTGGCTGACCAAGCCATCCCCTACGGTTAGCAGGGTATATTTCTGGATGGCATCGCCAACACTAAGGCCCCCTTGGACCACCCCAATAATTAATCCACCCACGATATTAATAAAGGTGATGATAATCCCGGCAATGGCATCACCCTTGACAAACTTACTGGCGCCATCCATAGCCCCATAAAAATCTGCTTCCCTGGCCACATCCTGCCGGCGCTTTCGGGCCTCATCCTCACCGATTAATCCCGCATTTAGATCGGCATCGATACTCATCTGCTTTCCGGGCATGGCATCAAGGGTGAATCGAGCAGCCACTTCCGCCACACGCTCAGAACCTTTCGTAATCACCACGAATTGGATGATCACTAAGATAAGAAAGACTACAAGACCTACTACATAGTTCCCACCCACCACGAAGTTGCCAAAGGCGAGGATGATTCTGCCCGCATATCCGTGGAGCAAGATCAGTCTCGTGGAAGAGACATTTAAGGCCAATCGAAATAGAGTGGCAACCAATAGGACCGGCGGAAATATGGAAAAGTCCAGGGGACTTTTGACATTCATACTCAAAAGCAAAAGCACCACTGCAAAACTGATGTTTGCTGCAAGGAGTAGATCCAAGATATATGGAGGGAGGGGTACCACCATCATGATCACAATACCAATGATCCCCACCATCACTACGACATCCTTGTATCCGGCTGATTGCTTCATCCTCTTTGTGGCCATGTACTTACTCCTTCCTAAAGCGTCTTGCCCTTAAGTCGATAAACAAAGGCTAAGACCTCTGCCACCGCCTGGAACAATTCCTCTGGTATGATGTGGTTTATCTCCACCGACTGGTACAGGGTCCTGGCTAAGGGGGGATTCTCCATGATGTATACATCGTTTTCCCGGGCAATGTCCTTAATTCTTTCGGCCACAGGCCCCTTACCCTTAGCCACCACCACCGGGGCCGGCCGCTGTTCTAGGTCATAGGCTAGGGCCACCGCAATGTGGGTCGGGTTAGTGATTACCACATCTGCCTTGGGTACCATCTGCATCATTCTTCTGGTGGCCAGCTCTCTTTGCTTCCGTCGGATCCTGGAGCGAACTAACTGGTCACCCTCGGTCTGCTTGTACTCCTCCTTCAGCTCTTCTTTGGTCATCTTAATATTCTGCGTATACTCCCACCTTTGGTAGGCGTAGTCAAATACCGCCAGGGCCAATAAGATCCAACCAAGCCGCATGCCAAAACTTAGAATCCACTGACCAAAGACCACCAGGTTCTCTTCTATGGAAAGGCCCATACTGGCAACTAGGGCCGGGTAATCCCGCCGGATCTGTACATAGGCCACCACCCCAAGGAGTGTGAGCTTTGCCAGGGACTTTACCAGCTGTACCAAAGCTCTTTTGGAAAAGACTCTTTTCAACCCCTCCAAGGGATTGAGCCGCTCCAGCTTCGGTGAGATCGCCGCGGGAGTGTACATGAATCCTACCTGGGCGAAGTTTACAAAAAGCCCCAGGGTAATACTAACCAGAAACACCGGCATCGTCAGGTACAATATGTTGGTAACGCTTGTCTTAGCGATTTCCCCAACACTTTCAACATTAACCGGTTTATCCCCAAGGGTGAAAAACCACCTATATGTAAACTGATATAGGCCTCTGACAAGATGGTCCCCCCAAAGATGAAATCCCGCAAACAAGGCAATGATACTGGCCGCCACGCCTAGTTCTTGGCTTTTGGCCACCTGTCCCTTCTTTCGCGTATCTCGCCTTTTCTTCTCCGTTGGCTCTTCGGTCTTTTCCTCTGCAAATAGCTGCAAATCCCACCGCAACAGCTCGCTCATATTCTTAACTCCCCAAGGCCGCGATTACTTCGAACAATGTGCGACCCATAAACTCGAAGACTCCCTTAAGGAAGCTACCGAAATAGGGCATGGTTAACATCACCATTAAAAGTCCCAGGATGATCTTAATCGGAAAGCCCAAGATAAAAATGTTAATCTGGGGCACCGCCCGGGAGATGATCCCCGATAGAACATCCGCGATGAAAATCGCCGCCATCACCGGGAAGGCGATCTGGAGGCTAATCTTAAGCAACCGATGAATCAAAAGTGCCATTCCCTCGGCGATGGTTCCCGCAAAACCCCTTGGAGCGGCGAGTAGGGGTAATACCTCAAAGCTTTCGGCAATAGCGCGGAAGATCCACTGATACCCGTCAGTGGCCAGCAATATGAGGACCGCGGTAAGAAAATACAACTGTCCTAAGGGCGCCGACCGGGCATCCACTTGGGGACTAACGATCTCAGCCATGCGAAAACCAATAGGTAGATCAATGAGGGTTCCGGCCATCTGCACCGCTAAAAAGAACAGCAAAACCACAAAGCCAATAGTAAAACCAATCAAGGCCTCCCTAAGGATTGCTTGCACAAAGGGCGCCCAACCAGTAGGCACCTTGGCACTTGTCGATACTACTGGCGCAAGACACAGGGCAACGGTCATCGTCACCCAGAGCTTCACCGCTAAGGGTACGGTTCTGCCACTTAGCACCGGGGTTCCCGCCAGGATCCCTGCAGTGCGGGTAAAGACCAGGAATATGCGATTAAGCTCAAGCTGCAGGTCCACTAGGAAGTTCCCTCCTTAAAACAAACTAAGCCAAACATCAACCCATAGTCGGTTAACCAAATCCAACATGATCCGTGCCATCCATGGCCCCAGGAGGAGCAGCACAGCCATTACCGCCAGGATCTTAGGAACAAAGACCAGGGTCTGTTCCTGGGTCTGGGTTACTGCCTGTATAATGCTGATCACAAGGCCGACCAAAAGCCCAACACCCAACAAGGGTCCCCCCACCAGCAAAGTGGTGGTGATCGCTTGACGTGTAATGTTAATGACCCAAAGCTCATTCAAGAATGCTCACCCCTACCTTTGATAGGTCATAAGCAACGATCTAATCACTAGATTCCATCCATCGGCCAACACAAACAGCAGAATCTTAAAGGGCAAAGAAATAATCACCGGTGGAAGCATCAT
Organism: Limnochordia bacterium; assembly: GCA_023230925.1. Lineage (NCBI taxonomy): Bacteria > Bacillati > Bacillota > Limnochordia > Limnochordia bacterium. The sequence goes on along the minus strand of JALNWK010000023.1, from coordinate 26,812 downwards.
CATGCCCATGGACATCAGGGTGCTGGCCACAATTATATCGATCACAAGGAAGGGGATAAACAACAAAAACCCCAACTGGAAAGCCGTTCGTAACTCACTGATCATGAATGCTGGCACTAGTACATGGGTGGGGACATCATCTTGATCCCAAAGCTCCCCAATCCCAGCCAGCTCCACAAAAACCTCTAGATCCTTCTCCCGGGTAAAGGAGAACATAAAATCCCGCAGGGGAGATATGCCTCGGGTGGCGGCCTCGCTAAGACTAATCTCCTCGGCCAGATATGGCTGCAAAGCCAGATCATTAATCTGTTGACCCACCGGGGCCATTACAAAAAAGGTTAGAAACAAAGCCATGCCAATAATCACTTGGTTTGGTGGCAACTGTTGAGTCCCCAGGGCACTGCGCAGAAAGGACAACACAATTATGATCCGCGTAAAAGATGTAACCGTGATCACCAACGCCGGAGCCAATGACAACAACGTTAACACCGCTAGTATCTCAAGGGCCACATAGGCCTCCCTGGAACCGGGCTCATCAATAAGTTCTAAGAATGACTCCGGTTGGGCCAAGGCGCATCCCACCCCTAGCACCATCACGATACTTACCACAACAAAAATGAGACAATACTTAGCTACATCAACCCTGGTCATTTTCAGTTTCCTTCTTTTGACTATCCTTCTTTGGCAGCTCACAAAGTAGCTGAATCTGCTCCTTAGTAAACCCAATAACTAACACATGGTCCAATACCTCTACCACGCAAATTCCACTGCTTGGCCCTAGTTTCTGGCATCCGGTAATGGTGATCTGGCCTCGTTTGTCCTTACTCTCCCCTTGGGTGCAAAGTAACAGCTCCCGAGCCATAAGCAAGAATAACAGCAGGGCCAGGACAACTAACATCTGCCGGTAAAACCCAACATCACCCTTATTGGGAATTACCACCGAGATTACTAATGCGACAAGACCGATGCCTCCAAAGATGAGGGCTTTCCTTGGCAGTTTCACTCAGTTATCTCCTTCGCTTCTTTTTTCGGCACAAAGGTCAACCGAGACACTCTACATGTAAGCCGATTATCCAATAGGAAGATCTCGCCTTCGGCAATCTGACGACCATTGGCCTTTAGGGCAATGGGTTCGCCTGCACCCCGGTTAAGGACAATCACCGTTCCTGTCTTCAGCATGGCGATCTCCTCAATGGATAGGCTGGCTGTACCGAGTTCGCAGATTACCTCCACCGGCAGATCCATCATTTCCTCCCCTTGGACAAATACATCTGCGGCGGATTCCGGTGCAAACTGGGCGAATTTCACTTGGCGAACTTCTAGCTGTGGCTTTCCCACGTTCCTATCTCCCTACCTTTTATTGAATGACAAGACCGACGAAATACAGTCTCGCAATCTGTGGCGATGGTAACAAGTTATTCAACTTGTCCACCAAGTCATCGGCCACTCTCCTTAGGCTGGCACTAGTACCAAAGTCCTGTATGGTACAGTCCCGGATATAAAGGATGATCTCATTTTGAATGGCCGGCATCCAATCATCAATTATCTTGACCCCTTTGGCCTCATAAAGCTCCAGTTCTGGCCTGAACCTAACGTAACCATGTCGCTCGGGAGGACCGAAATTAAGCACAAGCTCATCGAACTTAACCATTGGGCCCATCTTATCCGCTTCCTTCTTAGCAAAGGCAGGCAAGGGCACTTTCCCTTGAATGAGGTAATAAGTAAACAGAGCGGACCCAACGGTTACCCCCACCGCCAAGCATACGATTAATACGATAAAGCCCCACCGTCCAGTGGTCTTATTCGTCTCCGCCACCTTCTGTCGCCTCCCCCATAAATAGCTGATCTATATCAAAATCATTCATCTCCCATAGGGACTGCCGCAAGATAACAATGTCAACCCGGCGGTTTTTCTGCCGCTCTTCGGGCGTTTCGTTAGGAGCAACGGGCCGATACTCCCCATAGCCCACCGCAGAGATCTTCAACGGATCAAAGTCTGCCTCCGCCAGCAGGAATCTCAGTACCGTAGTGGCTCGCGCCGTGGACAGCTCCCAGTTTGAGGGGAAGCGTTCATTTCGTATAGGTAAATTGTCCGTATGGCCTTCGATCCTTACATGATTGGGCCATCGGGACAAGAAAATGCTGATCTCCGCCAGGATGTTCAAAGCCTCGGGAGTCAAATCCGCCTTACCCAACTCAAAGAGGACACTGTCCTTAAAGCGGAGCACCAATCCCCATTCCTCCCGGTGTACACTAACAAAACTTTCCCATCCCCGCACCTGTAGCATTTGCGTCAACTGCTCCCTAATCTCTTCTAGCTGTTCCCAATCCCTTCTGAGCAGTCCATATAACGTAGTTGAATAATCGGTGTTCTCCATTTGAATACCCTCTAGGGCATCATCCATAACCCCGTTGTTTCCTTCCATAATGCCTGAACCAAAAATGCTTTGAAAGGCCCGAATAACACTCTGAAACCTTTGCACATCTAAAGTCGAGAAGCTATATAACAACACAAAAAAACATAAAAGCAACGTGACCAAATCAGAGTAAGTAATATACCATTGATTTTGATTAGTACGCCTAGGCAGGCCACTCAATCGAGCTCTGCGCTTCCTCTGGTCTTTCGGTTCCAGGGTGGCTCACCTCCCGCCGCAAGCCAGCTATTACTTCCAAAGACTCCCTGAGGTTTCTTGGGTTCTCTCCGGCTTGGATCCCCATGACCCCGGCAAGGATTACTTCCATGCCTCGTAGTCTTTGCTCACCCCGGGCGGCAAGCTTAGCCGCGGTCGGGCTGAAAATAAGGTTGGCCATCAGTACACCGTACAACGTTGTAATTAGTGCCACTGCCATAGCCGGGGCCACCGATTCAGCATCCTCCAGGTTGCTGAGCATGTTAATAAGGCCAATCAAGGTCCCCACCATGCCAAATCCAGGGGCCATACCAGCCATTGTCTCGAAAACCCGACAATCACCGTCAATCTCCTGCTGGGTTCCAAAGATCTCCGCCTCCAACACATCCTGGAGGTTATCCTTATCTGCACCGTCAACCACCAGCATGACACCCCTCCGCAAAAAGGGATCCTCGATAGTATCTAGTTGCTCATCTAAGGCCAGCAGTCCATGCCGCCGAGCCATTTCATCCATCTGAATAATCTGATCGATTAGTTCCTGGATGTCCCGATTGTCCGGAGATAGAACCTGTCGTAAGGCCTTTGGAACACGTTTTAGCTGTTCCCAAGGATAGGCGATCGCCGTGGAAGCTAGGGTACCGCCCAGGACAATGACTAAAGAAGGAAAGTTCCAGAACCCCCCGGAGCCATCACTGGTAATGATACCTCCTGCGACCACCACGACCCCAAGAACTATGCCGATTATTGTTGATTTATCCAATCCTGACACCTCTTTTGAGGGTGACCCCAAAAGGGTCACCCACAACCTTACTACCGCTTAATACTCAACGTCTCCTGGAGCAGCTCATCGGATGTAGTAATCACCCGGGAATTGGCCTGGAAGCCCCGCTGGGTAGTGATCATCTCTGTAAATTCCTGTACCAAGTCCACATTGGACATCTCCAAAGACTCAGGGATGATCCGGCCGCGGCCACCGCTTTGGGGCTCTCCTAGTTGAGCTGTGCCTGAGTTTAGACTTTCACTGAAACTAGTACCCCCGACTTTGCTCAGTCCCGCTGGATTGGGAAAGGTAGCCAGGGCGACTTGTCCAAGGACTATCGGGGTGTTATCTGCAAGTACACCAATGAGGCGACCCCGGTCATCCACCGTTAATGCCTCAAGTCTCTCATCTGCAGTACCCCCACCAAGACCTAGGTGCTTTGGATCAATCGTAATATTCGTGGGAGCGGTGGATGAGTCGATTACTCCACCGGTGGCATTCCAGCCCTGTACAAATCCCCCCGTTACTGGGTTAATCAGGTTTCCGGCACCATCGATGTCGAAGGAGCCCGCCCGAGTGTAGACAAAACCTTGGGATTGACCGATGATAAAATAGCCTTCCCCTTGGATGGCTAGATCCAGCATGCGCGCTGTGCCAGCAAGGTCCCCTTGCTCATGAATGGTATCAATACTACTGAGGGCTGTACCGGTTCCCACTTGCATGGGGTTTACCCCACCCCGATGGGCCGCTGGCTCATAGGCAGCCTGCAGGGTCCGGGCAAACATCTCCTGAAATACAACCCGATCTTTCTTGAAACCAATGGTGTTTACATTGGCAATGTTATTGCCGATTACGTTTAGTTTTTGCTGATGTGTACGCATTCCCGATACACCAGTATAAAGTGAGCCTAACATGAGTAAACCTCCTTAGTATATTGACGGGTAGCTTCCATCCTTCTGACGAAGCTATAGACTTCCTTGAAGAAGGTCCAGCCTAGCCAATAACAGCCCCATCGATATTCGTAAATACTGTCTGTCTTGCCTCGTCTCCCCTTAATACGGTAATCACCGTCCGGTTGGTCACACTTACAACCATGGCTACATCTTCAATGAGCACCAAAGGTTCCCTTAGCCCTTTGGCTGCCGCACAACCAACAGCTTCATCCAATCGCTGCATCTGCTCTTGGGTCAAGCTCACATTGCGACCTACCATCCGTCTTTGGGCATGGGCCGAAAACTGGAGGGGCCCTTGCCTGTTCAGGGTTTGGTTTAGTATCTGGTCAAAGGGCTTTTCCACCCTACGACTGGCATCTTGAAGCCTCGTCTGTTGACCAAGGCTACTGACTTTTTGAATCATTGGCAGTGCCCCCCTAACGACTTTCCACCAAGGCAACCACATCGCTTAAAGCATAGTTCTCTCCGCCAATAGTGAGAAATACTTTCCCTTCGTCGTAGCGTAGTCCCGTCACTTGGCCAGTTACTAAGGTCTCTTGGGTAACTACGGTCACCTCTCGGCCTAACAGATGCATCCCTAAAAGCTTCGCCGAATCCTCCATAATCCGTTGATTACTCCCGGAAAGCTGCTCTAAGGACTGGATATTGGCCATCGCCAAAAACTGCTGTAATAGCTCTGAGTTTTTCATCGGTTCCGTGGGATCCTGCAGCTGCAGCTGGGTGAGCATTAGTTTCAGGAAATCCTCACCACCCAAGGATGAGCCCTCAACGCTCACTTGAGCTTGTCCACCAACTAGTTGACTTACCGCCGATGTCCTCATGGTTTACCTCCTTTATGCCAAGACATTAATGGTTGAACCCATCAGGTTCTTTCTAGGTACCATGTTTCTTACCTTATGTCCCGCTAAACGAAATCCACTAAAGGTATAAGCCGGTTCGTAGTCAGGATAATGTCTACCTTGACCCCAGTCCTGATGCAGGAAAGCTTGCATCGAACCCATCTCAATGCCCATCCGCTGCAGGCTGGTCCGCAGCTCAGGTAAGCTGTTTTCCAAAGTTCTAAACAAGGTAGCTTCCTCCACCACAAAACGCCCGGTAATCCTTTGATTAACTAAACTTAAGATCACTTTGATCTCGGCCTTCTCCGTAGAAAGCCTTAGATGGAAAGACCGATCTGTCCCCTCGGAAACCAGTCGCGCCTCTTGCACAATCCGCTCGGCTACTTCCTTTACCTCGATGGATTTAGGTTCAGACTCAAGGGCTACTTCCCTGGAAAAGAGGGGCTTAACCCCACCGTCTGGGATGTTGCTCTGCGCCTTGACTAATTCCACAGGCTCTTCCGGCTCGGGGACTTCACCAGCAAAGGCCTTCCGCTCAAAGACCACTCCTTCTTTCCTCCCACGCGCATCCTTGGTGTGAACCCGCTGGGAACGGGACTCCAGTTCTACACTGGTGGTTCCTGCATCCTCCCGGGTGCTATCTTGGTCTTTGTCCTTGCTATACTCCGTAGTAGTTGCCCCAATGCTTCCCACAGACGAGGGCTCTGGAAATTCTTCCCTAGTTTGGGGTTCAGTCGCCATGTCCCAAGAGTTGTCTAAAGCCACCACAGTATCTGGCGATGGCTCCTGTGTTTCAAATAGTGGGTCTTGGGTACGATTTGCCTTCACATTGGGGATTAGACTATGCTGCTCCTGTACCGGTAACTCTCCCGGGCCCTTAGGGTTATGCTCCTTGCTACTTGCCGGATAATGCTCTAACCGAAAGGTTTCCTCTAGAACAGGCCTAGCTTCCTGCGGAACAGGACTTGGTCCCTTCGGGACGGAGCTTGACTCGTGGATTGTCTCGTTCTTACTCATCCTTTCTACAGTACCGATCGTCTGTTGGGCACGAACGACTTGGGGGTTATCGCTTCTGGGATCAGCGTTTTGTTCTACTTCCTGGGATAGGACCCTAGGAACTACAGCATCTACCACTTCCCTAACTTCAACCAAAGGAACATCCTCATGCCCTGTTCTCATCTGCTCGGAGGTATCTACCAAGGTTTCATTGGTAACGTTCAACTCTGCACGAGTCCCATCAGACGCAGGGAGAATCTGTCCTGACTCGTCAATGGGACTTGGTCTGCTGTAGACCCCTACCTCCTGCACATCCTCCACCAATTCTACAGAAGGAGCATCGGTTGATACTCTATTGCTAACTTCTTCAGGGAAGACATCGTGTCGGACGGTTAAGTGTACGCCCTCCGTCATACTTGACCAAGGCATAGTGTCCTCTGCTGGCTCCACCTGTTGATCGTCAGGCCACGGAATAGACCCCGGGGAACTTGCCAAAGATGCGACATCTTCTACTGTTTCCATCCTCATCTCTGATGAATTCTGTATATCCATCGTCTTAGTCAATTCGGTGGTCTCTACCACCTGTCTATCAAAGCGGCGAGAGCCTCCCACAGCTGGTTCCGTCTTGATGATCCGCACTGATGATCCCTCGGGATGAACTACCCTAGATACATCCTCACGGGAAATGGGTCTGTGTTCTCGGTCCACCTCTGGAACTATGATCTCCTCTTTCCCCTCACGAGTCTCCCCCTGGGTATGTAAAGATCCCTCCTGAATAAGAACAGGGCGTATATGCTCCTCAAAGGTGTTAGCGATAGGTGCCTCGCCTTCTGTCTGTTCAAGTAAGGCCGGCTCCTTCCCCGCGGTTACAAACTCGGCCTTAGGCAGGGAAGGCAGGTCCCCAGCCCCATCTGTAGTGCCGGGTTCAAGTAATACCCCAGCAGTAGCTATCTTCGGAGACTGCAGCATCTGTACTGGCTCGGTCCGCGAGGGGACCTCGAAGATTACACCTTCTTCTGGTACCAGCTGGTCCTCTATGAACTCCCTGGGCCACAGTTCTTCCTCCGGACCCACTAGTTCTGATTCAGCCATGCCTTCCCGGGATACTAAGATTCCTTCTCCTGCGAACCTTGGAGCCGGTTGTACTGGTACCGGGGTTTTATCCTGAGTGTTGACTACTCCCTCCTGGGTATGGTCCCCGTCAGCGGGGAGCCAATTGTTAACTTCACCGCTTCTGCCTATGGAGGGGGAAGTCACATCAGCGTTAACCACCGGAGTAATCAGTGATGTCTTGGACGCAATTTCTTGCACTGTCACTGAGGATACCGCCGTGACAGATTCCTGCTCCTCGGCTTCAGGGACTACTAACGGTATTTCCACTGGAAGGGAACCCAACAAGGGACACGCATAGAGCCCTTCTTCAATCAGCTCCTCATCTAGGTTTTCTAGATCTGGTACAGGACAGGCTTGCTGCTCTACCCCAGCACCTTTAATAAGGAGATCCAAAACCGCCTTAAGCTTCAGTTGAAACTCCGTCTTAGGGGAGAACCTCTGTAGTTCTGGCACAACCTCCTTTCCAACCCCTTCTAGTAACTGTATATCAAAGTTCAAATGCATTTACTCACCTCCTTCCCTAGATGTATTACTAGATGCCTGCAAGCAAGTCTCTGAGCTCTTCGATACTTCTTTCGAAGGATACAGCCTCATTCTGGTCCTGTTGCAGGAACTCATTGATCGCATCGTGCATCTTTACTGCTAGATCCGTATCCGAGTTGTTCCCTTTTCTGTAGGCACCAACTTGGAGCAGATCTTCAACTTCACGGTACGCGGCTAAAAGCTTGATTAGTTTACGCGAGTCATGCAATTGTTCCGGAGTAACCAGCTTGGGCATCAACCTACTAATGCTTGCCAGAACATCAATGGCCGGAAAGTGACCCTGTTCCGCCAGTCTACGACTGAGAACAATATGGCCATCGAGGATGCCCCGGGCTGTGTCCGAAACTGGTTCATTGAAGTCATCTCCTTCTACCAGCACCGTATAAATCCCCGTAATGCTACCCTGTTCAGCCTTTCCTGCCCGTTCCATCAGCTTTGGCAGTAAACTGAACATGGAAGGTGTATAGCCTCTCGTGGTGGGAGGTTCACCAGCACTTAATCCGATCTCCCTTTGGGCCATGGCCAGCCGCGTAACTGAATCCATGATTAGTAGCACATCGGCACCTTGCGTGCGGAAGTACTCTGCAATAGTGGTAGCTGTAAAGCCAGCCTTCAGGCGGATTAGGGGTGGTGCATCACTGGTGGCAGCAACCACCACCGATGTTTCCTGACAGCTTCCTAGCTGGTTCTCCAAAAACTCCCTAACCTCCCGACCACGCTCACCCACTAAGGCAATCACCTTCACATCCGCTGCACAATTGCGGGCAATCATGCCTACCAAGGTACTTTTGCCAACACCACTCCCGGAGAAAATGCCAATTCGTTGCCCCTTACCAACGGTTAGGGTGGCATCAATGGCGCGAATACCCATAGACAAAGGCTCATCGATGACCTCCCGACTTAATGGATCCGGCGAGGCGGCATTAATCGTTTGCCAAGGACCGACGAGGGGACCTTTGCCGTCAATGGGTCGCCCTAAACCATCAATAACCCGTCCAAGTAGATCCGGGCCGACACGGATGCGCAAAGGCCATCCGGTGGCAATAACCAGACTTCCCTGCTTAATTCCATCCATATCATCTAGGGGCATCAGCAGGATCCGACCGTCTCTAAAACCAATAACCTCGGCACCAATTGTGCCTTGCCCATCGAAGGTCTCAATTTGGCAGTACTCCCCCACCTGTACATCTGGGCCGAGGGATTCGGCGCAGATACCTACTACCCGGGTGACTTTGCCCAATCGCAGGATGGGATCGGTTTGCTTGATTATTGGACGATACTTCCCTAAAAGATCCATCGTCTACACTCCTAGGCCGTTTCCGTCAGCCTTTGCTCAAGGCGGATCACCTGACTTGTAATACGTCCATCAAAATCCCCGAGGTCCGACTCTAGGAAACAATCGGCCAGCCGTAGGGAATCATCGGGCACAACTTCTACCTTGTACCCAAGGTTTAGCGTAAGGTCATCGATAACCTCAACTTGATCCGGATGTACCCGCAGGGTAATGCGCGTGGCTTCGCCGGCCGCAGCGAGCACCCCGTGCACGACCCCCTCGACGATCCGCGGATCGAATTCCGCACGGTAAGATACAAGCTTGCCGGCGATCTCGCATACAAGCTTGATCAGATCTTGCTCAAGGCTTGCCATCTGACGTCGCCGCTCCTCCGCGGCAGCTTCTACGATTCGCCTGGCCTGGTCGATTAGCTTGTTGGCCTTTGCCTGGCCTGCTTCGTAGCCTTGCATCTGCCCTTGGGCCCATCCTTCCTGCTCTGCTTCTTGTCGAATCCTATCTCCCGCTGCCCTAGCCTCGACAATAATCTGCTCTGCTTGGCTTCTCGCTTCGGCCAACATGGCCTCCTGCCTACCGGCTAGTTCCCCTTGCATTTTCTGTTTCTTTTCATTCAGTTTTCGGTACTCTACTTCTAGATTTCTTTTCATTTCCTCGAGTGTCTGCACACCCTTGGGATGTAGGGCATAGGTAGACTCTTGATAATGGTCCCTTAACACATATTCATTCTTCACTAGACTAGACAACGACCGTATCCTCCCCTCCCCGGGCAATGACAATCTCGCCTAATTCATCAAGCCGCCGGATAATATTTACGATCCGTCCCTGGGCTTCTTCCACTTCCCGCAGCCGCACCGGACCCATTACTTCTAGATCCTCCTTGAGGGCATCGGCCGCCCTGGAGGACATGTTCTGGAAAATAACGTTGGCCACATCCTCGCTGGCCGTCTTTAGAGCCAAGGCCACATCTCTCGGACTTACTTCCCGCAGTACCCGTTGAATAGCCCGGTCGTCTAGGAAAACAATATCCTCGAAGACGAACATCCTTTCCTTGATCTCTTCGGCTAGATCCGGATCGTTTTGCGCTAGTCGATCCAAAATAGCCTTTTCCGTCGTTCGATCAACACGGTTTAGGATGTCAACAATGGCATCTACTCCACCGGATATGTTCACATGTTGTCCCTCATAGGAGGAAAGCTTTTCTCTTAAGGCTTGTTCCACTAGGGCAATGGCCTCAGGAGAAATCCGTTCAATGTTAGCAATCCGTTTGGCCACAGTGGCCTGTTGCTCCGGTGGTAGCTCCGCTAAAATCGCCGCCGCCTGACCGGGACTAAGATGACACAATGTCAGGGCAATGGTCTGGGGATGCTCACCTTCTAGGAAACTCAGCAGTTGGTCCACCGAAGCCCGCCTCGCAAACTCAAAGGGACGCTGCTGAAACCGACTGTTTAGCCTTGATAGGATCTCCTCGGCTTCCTGTCTTCCAACGGCCTTCTCCAAAACCGACCGGGCATAATCAATACCACCCCGAGCCACGTAATCGAAGGCCACACACATATCCCGAAACTCCTCCAGGACCTCCTTCCTGGTTTCCATATCTACACTTTTGGTTGAGGCAACCTCTGCTGCCAGCCTTTCCACATTGGTCTCATCTAGTTGCCGCACCATCGCTGCGGATATCTCCGGTCCAAGGGAAATCATTAATACCGCTGCCTTTTCTAACCCCGACATGCGGGACTGGTCAGCTAGCACTCTTGCCATTTTATCGATCCTCCATTAACCAGGCCCGTAGTGCATCTAACACTTGACTTGGATTTTCCTTATACATCTCGGCAATTTCCTTTTGTAGGTCGTACTGAACACTAGGCTCTTCTTTCGGGACTGCGTCCGTTGGGGCAGCTTCAAAGGCAGCCTTCAACCATTCGGGCATTGGTGCCTCCTCTACCGGTGCTGGCTTCCGTCGCAAGAGAACAATCATAAGAATGAGAATGACCACAAGGGCCACCCCAAGCAAGATCCACGGCAATCGCTTGGGTCCTACCTCGGGCACCGGATCCTCCAACATATCTAGTTGATCAAACAACGTCGGCGCAAAAGCGGTAGAATATACCGCGAGAGTATAGGGTGTATCCTCACTGCCACCAAGAATAGCCATCGCCGTCGTCCGAATGCTATCTTCAAGTTCCGGGGTGAGCTCCCCATCAACCCAAATTGCGGCTGAGCAGCTGGTGATCTTTCCCGGAGCAATCACCGTCTTTTCGATCTGTCGATTTAACTCATAGTTCCTTGTGGCGTCCCGTTTGGCATAATCACCAATGGTATTCTCATCGGTCTGTTCGTAGGTCGGTATGTTAGCACTAATACCCACCACACCGCCCGGTACCTCTGCGGTTCCCCGGAAGGTCTCCTCATAGACCTGCTCACTGCGAATAAGCTGCCCCTCTTCACCAGGGTCGAAGGTCTCGCTGGTAGTCTCCCGGTAATCGAAGTCCATGGCTACATTGACCCGGGTCACCACCCGACCAAATCCAAACACCTGCTCTAGAAGTGACCGTAACCGATCTTCTAGATGCCTTTCATATTGTTGTTGCAGCTGGAATTGGGTTGACAGCTGCTGCCCTGATAGCTGGAAAGCACCCTCTTCGCCAATAATCGCGGATAAGGTATTTCCTTGGGTATCTACAACAGTAACGTTTTTGGGCTTCATCCCTTCGACACTGCTGGCTACCAGATTGACAATCCCCCGGATCTGCCAATCGCTTAGTCCTTTGTTCGGCCGAAGCTTCACTAGCACCGAAGCGGTGGGCTCGTAGCGATCTCTTAGGAAGATGCTCTGCTCTGGAATGACCAGGTGAACCCGCACGTCTTCAACTTCGTCTAGTTGCTTGAGGGTGCGGACCAATTCCCCTTGGAGTGCCCATGTGTATTTCACTTTCCGGTCAAACTCAGTACTACCAATGCTTGATTCCGTAAACGTTTCAAAACCTACTACTCCGCCGCTAGGTAACCCCCCGGCAGCAAGCTCGAGCCTTAGTTTATGGACCTGTTCTTGGGGAACTAGGATAGTTGTTCCTTGATCCGTAAGCTTGTATGATACGCCTTGTTCATCAAGCTTTCTTAAGATCTCACCTGCATCCTTAGACTCAAGCCCGGTAAACAATGGTACCAAGTCCTTGTGTCCCGCCCAAAGGGAAAGACCAATAATCGTGCAAACGACAAGTAGTGAAACTAGACCATAGCCGATCTTAGCCGACCGGGGCAAAGCTTTGAGCTTAGCTGTTAGCTGTTGAAACATTTCCATAGATGCCACTCAATCCTTGAGTAATTTAGACTTGGATCCGCATAATCTCGTTGTATGCTTCCACAACCTTGTTTCGTACCTGAATGGCAAGCTGTAGATTCAGCTCCGCCTTCTGCATGGTCACCATTACCCCGTGCAAATTATCCGTCTGGCCCGATGCTAGATCTAGGGCTTCCTGGTGGGCCTGCTTCTGACTCACAAGCAAGTCCTTCCCCGCCTCTTTTAGCAAATCTGCAAAGCTACTGCCTTGCCCATCTATCCTATTTAGGGGCTGTTGAATCTGTAGTTGTAGTGGTCGAATGTTCTCCACGATCATGAGCACGTAACCTCCTTATCTGCCGATCTGTAAGGCCGATTGGGCCATGGTCTTTCCCGCTTGAATAACTGCAGCATTAGCTTCGTATGCACGCACCGCCCCAATCATATCCACCATTTCCCGGATGACATCCACATTAGGATAGGTTACATAGCCTTGTTCATCGGCATGGGGATGACCCGGTTCATAAACTCGACGAAAATCCGAGTTGTCTTCCACGATCTTATCTACCCTTACCCCGGACACCGCGGCCTTATCCCCTTGGAGACCTGCAAGAATTTGGGCAAAACTTGGGGCGTAGCTTGCCGGTCGATACACCACAAGCCTTCTTCGATACACATCACCGGTTTCAGTTCGTGTAGATTGGGCATTAGCTACGTTTGCCGAGATCACATCCATCCGTAACCGTTCTGCGGTAAGGGCAGAAGCACTCACGTCAAAGGAGCTGAAAAAACCCATGACTTACCGTCTCCCTTCGGAAATCGCATATTGGAGCATCCGAAACTGACTGGACAGAACCTGGGACGTGACTTGGTAAAACACCGTGTTCTTTGCTAGGGCAGCATTCTCATACTCTAAGTCCACATTGTTCCCGTCCTGGCGGATGCTTGTCCGCACTTCTTTTATGATCGGGCCGGTATTAAGGCGGGATCCGATGTGCCGTTCGTTGGTACCCACAATCCGTAGATTCGTAGTCTCTCCTAAAGCTTGTTTTAAGGATTCTTTAAACAGTACTTCCCTCCGCCGGTACTTTGGCGTGTGAATGTTGGCGATGTTATCGCCGATGACCTCATGCCGTGCCGCCGCAACATCCAGCGCGTATTCTAAGTTAGTGATGGCTCTTGTTTGCATCGTGCGATCAACTCCTGACTGAGTAAATACAAAAAAGGCAGTCTAAATCACAACAATAAAGGATCTAGACTGCCTTTAGATAAAAGAAGCCTCTTTCGGTAACCCGGCTACCTATCCCGATCATCCATTGATAGACCCGTGGCTTTGCGTCCCCACCTCACGATGGGTTTGCCTTTATCGTTGAGCTTTAGATTATGTTCAGTTCATATATTTAATATTCGTTAAAATCTACCAAAACCCTTCTTTCATGAACAAAGAAAGTAAATATCCAGCAAAAGTAGGACTCAAGTCGGACTATTAACACTCGACATCCCGGTTTTCCCTATGCTATTAGTCCCGTTTCTCCCATTTCACGACGGTTATAATTATTATTCGACGGTAATAATGGAATTCCTGCTAGATTTTACCGAAAATTTGCTGAACCAAGGATAAACAAGAAAAACGGCCTGCCAATCCAATGGATTTGCAGGCCTTAGGGGAGGGGGTACTTTTATCTGCTTACATGCTCAATAGCTGCAGACCATGTATCTTTAAGCTCTTCAATGAAGGGGAGTACTTCTTCGATATCTTGAGGATTCTTTGAGATGTTTGCTGCTAAGATTCTTTGACTAAGGTAATCATAAAGCTGCCCCATGGCGATACTGATCTCATATTCCGGATCCAAGGCAGCGGATAGTTCTCCTAGCAAATCCTGTGCCCGAACGAGATCTTTATGGGCTGCCTCAAGTTCCTTTCGGCGTAAAGCCACAAGGGACCTTCGTAGGGCCTTTCGTATTTCCTCAAAGACAAGTAGGACTAATTTCTCAGGTTTTTGGGTCATCACCTGAGACTGAACATAGGCGTTTTGGGGATTGAACACATTCCTCACCTCCTAGGCCCGTTTATCTAAAAACCGTGCCTGTGGTTTAGGGTGTTCTGAGCCTTTATTTAGCTCAGTAAGCTGAACACAGGTATCGATGTACTTTGCCAGTACCTCTTTCTCGTTAACCCGATCAAGGCTTTGTATTTGAAGCAGCAGGTCCTTAATCTGATCCACATCTTCGATGGGAACATCGCCTAATCCATCGATGCTCTCCATTAAATCTTGCTTTTTATCTACTAGTTCCTGTAGTTTATCGTAATCTCCCTGACCAATCCACTTGCTTTGTTCTAGGGTTAGGGCATGTAGCTGTTTGAACAATGTTAGTAGCGTCTGGTTCTTAGACATTGATCGATTCCTTTTCTCTAAGGCTTTAGCGACGGGTTCTTTGCGAAGCCAGACTGTTTAGGCTGGTAAGCTGGGCTTCAAGCCAATCGCTTTGGCCCATCAACTCGGAGAGTACCTTCTCCATCGCGGTAAACTGCTGATATAAGGACTCTTTCTTCCGCTCGAGCCGGTCTTCTTGTGCTTCAATCTGCTTCGTAATATCCTTCGTACGCTTCGTTAGGTAATCCTGCTTGTTGGCGATCACCCCGTCGTAACTTTTGGTGTAGTCTGCAAGAAAGTCCTGAACCCGGGATGCTAGTCCCTTGTCTCCATCGTAGAAGAAGGTGCGTACCTTCTCGGCATCCTCTTCTAAAGCAGCAACCAACTTCTTCTCATCAAGACTCATCTTACCATAGCGGTCGACCTCGATACCTAAGTCTGCAATTGAGTGGAAGTCACCATGTCCCATAACATCGGTAATGGTCCGGCGCAGAGCCGATTGGAGCGTTCTGGCGGTACTATCCGCGAAGAAGATACCAACTGTCTCAGTGGCTTCGTCTCGGCTTTGCCCTTGCTGCAGATACTCTGAGAGGGCGTTATACTGGTTGACAAAGGTCTTTAGTTTGTCCACAGTCTCTTGGGTGTTGATCTTAACGGTAATATCTGTACTACCGACATCCTTGAGGGTAAAAGTTACTCCCTGCACCGCATCGTCGATCACATTGGTGCTCCGTGTGACTGTAAGACCATCAATATGCACAATGGCATCCTGAGCCTTTTGAATGTGATGCTGAAAGGTAGGGGTCGGCTCTTCGGTCAGAACACCAAGTTCTTGGAGAAGGCCATCGGGATCAGTTACGGTGATGCCGTGCTTTGTACCTGTCTTTGCACCAGCTAAGATGAGACGGTTGTCCACAATCTTTGCGTTTACACCAAGATCCTCCACCTGGTTAATGATGTCCTGGATATCCTTGAGATTATGTTCTGCAGTCACGGTAATGGTCTTGCCATTGACAGTAAACTCACCTTGTAATCCAAGGGAAGTATCTACATCATCAAACCGGTTGGAGGCAACGCGATCGGCTTTGGCCAGTTGCTCAACTTCCACCCGATAGGATTCAGCCACAGCATTGGCTGCCGCTGCAGCGGTAGCTGTACCCTCATTTGACGATGTGACCTTTCTGCTGGTAAAGGTCTTGCTCAGCTTTAGGTCCTTGATAGTATTCTCGAGGGCTAGCAGGCGTGTATTGAGGGTACGCCAAGCATCCTGAAGCCTTTGGGTCTTGGTTCGCTCACTGTAAAGGCGCAGAATCGGCCCCTTCTCCAATTCAATTAGTCGTGTAACCAACGCTTCAGTATCTATTCCGGATACAATACCATCGATACGCATCTTACTACCTCCTAAACCCGCTCATCTACTAAGAGTCCCACCACTTCATAAATCTTGGCCAGCATGTCCAAAATCTGTACCGGAGGAACTTCCCGGATTACTTCGCCGGTGGCACTGTCAATAACCTGCACAAAGATTCGGTTAGTCTCTTCATGCACATCGAATTTCAGACGTTTGTTGAATGTAGAAACAATAGCTTGCAGCTGCTTGGTGCCGTTTTCTATCTCACCTATGCCAGGCTGCCTGATTTGCTGATGAACCTTCGTCCCGTTGCGTTCGCTCGGTAGTTGTTTATGCTGTGTTTCTAGGTTGTTTGCTACACTAGATACCGCCTTGATTTCGCTCGCAGGCTTTATTTGCATGTGCTTGACACCTCTTTAATTGCGGCGGCGGAATCATTAGGTTGTTATGTAGGATATATCGGTTTTTGAAGGGCAATGTTTAGCCTGCGTTGCTGCAATGGTCTAAGCAGTCTACGCGAAAAACGGTTCGGAGCAGTGAATACCGTTGTAGATGTCTCGGTAGTAACAGATGAAGAATGGACTTCTTTAGATTCTTCTATTCCATAGTGGGCATGCCCAGGTTTTGGTATGCTGCCTTGGCGTACCGAACTTGACTAGTATGGTTAAGATATCCGCGTTATGCAATCGTTAGTCTCCGGATTTCAATCACTGGCTAGACAGAGTAAGCAAACCAAAAGGTCTTGCCGAAGCACCTAAACCCGTGGCGCAGCACCTCCAGATAGCCCTCGTATTCACTGATAGTCTTAGTACGATACCCGAATGGTTATGTCTCATTGGTAATCGTTCTGTAACAGGAGCGGAGCGCTTGATGCAGATAACGTAACCAGTGCTACTGTCTTGGCTGAGGTGGTCAATCGAAGTCACAGCTAACAGACCCCGAAAGGGCCGAAGACTGTCCGCAATTAATGGTTTGGGCCAAATAGCTACAACAGTATACTACTAAAGACACCTAGTAGCCCGCAGAAATGCTATGTCTGTTTGTCTGTTGTATTGTAAGTATTCGCCTTCGTTTATGCGAACCATAGGATGACTCGAAAGCCCTTGTCATAAAGTTCGATGCCCCACCCATTGGTTTTATGACACCGCTCGCATATAATATAGTCAGAGAAAAGGGGTCACTATAAGCAATAGAGTGGAAACATTGGTTTAAAGTTGAAAGCCTTGCGTGAACATGCCAGCTTTACACAAAGTAATATTGAGGAAAACGAGCGCTTACTTCCGATATGCTTGACAAACTAGCCGCTTTATATGGAGTGCAGGTATCTGCCTTTGAAGATGCGAAACAACCGGCAAAACCGTTGAACTTTGCGCTTCGTGCAAGCAAAATTAGTGAGGAGAATCTGGAAGCAATCAGTGCCATAAATAAGATTGCATTGAATTGCAACTTTATGACCCAATTGCTTGAGGGTAATCATGCCAATGGATAAACTAGACTTACGGAAAAGAGCCATCCAATTAAGGAAGCAACTCGGCGAAGACGCCACTTCCCCAATTGACATATTTGCTTTAGCCTACTCCATTGACCGCCTTTCGATCGTTTATTACCCGATTCTTGTAAATGATTCTGTTATACTGAACTAAGTTGAACATACCCAAGATAGCTCTCAGGGTTGGCTGGGTCATCTTTACGCCACCGGGACCGATTACCATAGCATCCTCTTATTTGATTTCCCGACGGGCTACCCGTTCCACTACTGACAGAATCATCATGGCTATAGGGCGCATATATGCGACGGTTTCTATGCGGAGACGGGTCTTTTGGATAGAGTGAGTTAACAAGGTGGGGAGATTTTAGCTGCTGAAACTTCTTCTCTACACTGCTTTGTGTTTTGTATTCCGCAAGGATCTACTCTCCGCTAAGGCGTAAGTCGTTGGTTGCTGGAACAAAGGTGCAATCGTGTTGACTAGTCTTTCCGCGGCATCTTCGTCAGGGGTATACGCCATGGCGAGTTCATAAACATACGGCTTACCCGCTACGGACACTATGCTTACCAGAACGGGCTCTATGCAGGGCCGATTTAGCTTTGGGGTAGGGATAGTAGTGTGCTCATATATAGTAACAATTCCTCTGTGAGTGGTTGACTAGATTATCTCTGCTGAAAACAATGAAGCAGTACATACTAAGTGGATATGGAAAGCTGCCCTCAACTATCAAGTAGGCTTCTTAAGTCTCATGGGTATCAGGGCTTATCAGAGTCACCGTTAGGGACCTTCTTGCCACCGTAAAAGATGGCTCGCAAACTCTGTTGCCATAGCATCATTGTCCTGCTTCCCTAACAACTCGGAGATCTCTTTGAAAGTGATGTAATCTCCCAAAAGCTTTAGGTCTTGCTTAGGCATAATGTAGATCACGTTGATCTTCGCATCGCTCTTAATAACCTTGATCTCGCGAATTAGGGACTTGGTTGTGCAACTAGAAGCCCTCAGACTAGATTCCAGGTCATCCGGGAGCCGCACACACCCTGCTTTCTGCAGCTGCTGGAACAGGTATAGATACTTGCATCTATGATTCGTCCCGAGGAATATCTCTTTCAGACTCTCTAGAACCCATACAAAAGGTTGTCCCGCAATCTCAGAAAGATACTCATGTGTAAGGTTTCCCCCTGCCCTATCCGTCTTCAGTTTCAAGAAAATGACCCCTTTTGGCTGCTCTGAGAAAAGGACATAATCCACCTTGACAGACCGGTTGGTGCCATCTTCAGTACCAACGACTTCCTGATGGGAAACTCAGGGATAATCGTTTCCTGGAGCCTAACCGGTTTCCCATTTCTGTTCGATAATTGATTTTCTACGATTTCTTTGAGATAATATCCAAAGAAAATGTCGATACGCCGCTCTATCTGGTAGTTGGGAAACTGTCTCATGAATCAAGTGTCTGAAATATTGGTTTTGGCACAACCTCTGCCCTCCCCCTTAATGAAAGGGTTCCAAGTATCACTGGTTAGTTGAAAGCGGCCCTAGGATATCCCAGGGCCGCCTGTAATACTGAAACTATTTATCCTATCCAAGCAACTGCAGTACCGACTGCGGTGCCATGTTAGCCTGTGCAAGCATAGCTGTAGAGGCCTGCTGTAGAATCTGGAACTTGGTAAAAGCCATCATCTCTTCGGCCATATCTACATCACGAATTCTTGATTCAGCAGCCTGGAGATTCTCTGCAGAGGTTCCAAGGTTAGCAATGGTATGATCCAAACGGTTTTGAGTAGCGCCCAATTTGGACCTCTCAGCAGATACGGTCTCGATTGCATTGTTAATGGCTGTCATTGCTGCATCTGCTGCACCTTGAGATGAAACATCGATGCCGCCAACAGAAAACTCGTCGCCTGTAGCAAGAGCCGCACTGAAGGTAATAAGAGTGGTAGCACCATCTAAGCTACTAAATGTTATGCCATCCGTGGATTTTGCCACGACTTGACCATTACCGTCAACTAATCCACCGGCGGTTGCATCATACGTATAGGTACCAGCCTGTAAACCTGCATTGGTTACGGACGCTGTAGCGGAAGCGGTCCCTTCTGCTATTACTACGGTTCCGGTAGTAACCGCTTCGGTAAAAGTAAGGGTTTCAGTTGCACCACCAGTTGATGCAAATACTTTACCCGCTCCGTCATTACTTGTAGCAATCACGTTACCATCCTTGTCCACGAGGTCAAACTCACCTGCGGTGGCACTCTCTTTCACTTCGTACGTTCCATCAACAAAGTCCGTTGTCCCTGTAGGATCGGCTGTCAGTTTGAGCTTAGCATCCCCAGCTACTCCTAATGCAAATCCACGCATATCATCTATTGCTAGAGTCAAGCTTTGGCTTTCATTTGCCCCGATGTGGAAAATCCCTTTGAAGCTACCATTGAGCAGTTTCTGTGTATTGAACTCCGTGTTTGCACCGATTCTGGAAAGCTCCTGTGATAACTGGTCAACTTCCTTTTGGAGCTCTGCACGGTCTGCAGCTGTATTGGTGTCATTGGCTGACTGAACTGCCAATTCCCGCATTCTTTGAAGAATGGAGTGAGTCTCGTTCAAAGAACCTTCAGCGGTCTGAATCATGGAAATGCCATCCTGAGCATTGCGGCTAGCCTGTTTCAAGCCCCGAATCTGCCCTCTCATCTTCTCTGAGATAGCCAGACCTGCAGCGTCGTCTCCAGCTCGGTTGATCCGCAAACCCGAGGAGAGCTTTTCCATGGACCTTGCAGCACCAGCTTGATTAGCACCCAACTGACGTTGAATCTTCTTCCCCTGTGACACAGAAAAAGACTTCCTTATTATATACGGAAACGCATTATGTCCGTAACCCCCACGCCATGGGCTTCTAACGAATCATGCTCGTTTCAAGCGATTTTCAATTTGTGCCATTGGACAATCAAAGGATTATCGAATCAATACATGATTTGCCTTTGGTAATCCAAGGTTATAGGAAGTGAGTTTATTATTTGTTTTTAATGCCACACTGCCAACCTATAGGCCCCGCAATGAGTTTGGAGAAACCCTTTGCACTATGATAGTATTGAGTCAGGGAGGGTTTTCAAATGAAGTCACGCCAGTATTCTGATGAGTTCAAGGAGAAGATCATTCAAGAGTGCCAAGAAGTAGGGAATGTCTCACTTGTTGCCAGGCGCTATGAGATTTCTCCCAACACCATCCATACTTGGCTGAGGAAGTACCGAGAGTTGGGCACTGTTAGGAGCCTTAAGCGTGGTGAGCTGGCTAATGTGAAAGCAATGTCTGAGCAACTGAAGAAGGTCAGTACTGAAAATGATAGACTCAAGCGCTTGGTGGCAGAAAAGGAGCTTGAGATAGCAATACTCCGGGATCTACTTAACACAGTAAACCCCAAATAGCCGACAGGGCAACCATTGCTCAAGAGTGGACCCAGGAGGGTTATTCTGTAAGGACCGTCCTGCGCTCTGTCGGCCTCAACGAGTCCACTTACTATGCTAGAATAAAATCAAAACAGCCACGAACAGAGCCACGAAAGCCAGGCAGACCAATACCGGGTTATAGCCTTAACACACAGGGCGAACGGGTTGATGACGAGACAATTAAACGAATGCTACTGGAGTTGGTTACAGGAGACGGTTTTCCTTATGGTTACAAGAAACTTACAATTGAGCTGAGAGAAACCTATGGGTTGAGAATTAACCGCAAGAAGGTGTACCGTCTATGTAAGGAACTCGACATCCTGCGGCCCAGAAGAGTGATAAAACCATGCCGCCCTATCAAGCCGGGCCGCAAGCGGAAAGCTGAAAGGCCCAATCAACATTGGGAGATAGACCTTAAGTACGGCTATATACACGGTACCAACCAGTTATTTTACCAGATTTCAATCATCGACATTTTCGATCGATGCATTGTAGGAAGTCATATTGGCCTCAGTGCTAAAGCAAAAGATGCTGCCAAAACCGTTGAAATCGCCGCTCAGCAGCGCAACATTGAACCCGGACAATTAACCCTTCGCAGCGATAATGGACCGCAGTTTAGGGCCAAGGAGTTTACAGAAACACTAGATAGATTGGGGATTAACCATGAAAGAATCCCGATTAATACACCAAATCTCAATGCGTATATAGAGTCGTTCCACAGTATTCTGGAGGATGAATGCTACAGCAGACATGAATTCGAGACCTTCCAGGACGCATATCGCGAAGTGACCGCTTACCTGGATTACTACAACAATCGCCGGCGTCATGGTAGTCTTGGGTATGTGTCGCCGCTGTCCTATTATCTGAAGAATCGTCATATCAAAGAAGCACTCAAGGCCGCTTAAGATGGGTAATGTGCAACTGGTAGAAATACGAAGCAATCATGCGATATGTAAATGAAGTACAAGCATATTCTCCAAAACTAGGGGGTCAAGGCGCCAATAAACAACTCAGGCGAACGGTTTCCGATCAATCCCTGGCTCCAGCATCCGTCTATCACAACTATATGCAGATAACAATAACAAACCCCCGCAGCTACTACAACATTTGCAGTAACTGCAGGGGTTCCGCTGGCCTTCAATTCGTTTTCGTTAGTAACACCTCTACCTCTCTCCGGTAACCATACTTTTTGAAGAAATCAATCAAGGCGATTTCAAAAATATCTCTTTGAGACATGTTATTCTCCGCGCTGTAATCTCTAATCATCTGGTCAAGTTGATTGCTCATATGGACTGACTTCGTAATAAAGACGCCTGGCACCACGTACCTCGGAAGGTTTCCAGAGATATCCGACTCCAGAAGTTGCACAAGTTTCTCCTTACGACTTTCTAGATACTGCAGTAAGAGCAAGTAATCCTTGATGGCATGGACTTCTACAGATTCGCTAATTGTGACTTCCTCTGTAATGCCGTTTAAGACAGGCTCTTCCGATGCAATCACTTTCTCTGGTACATAATTGCTTCGACCTGTGTCCCAAACGAAACCTTTAGACTTCATGTAATCAGCCATCTCCCTTAGGTTCTCGAAACCAACCTCACGAGCGATCTCTTTAGGCGTTAACTGCTTATCTTTGTACAGAGCCATTACGGTTAGGGCCTTTGCTGAGGGATTCGCCTTGGTTGGCGCACCGTCCTCCCTCTTAACACTCGTAGGAACATAGTTGTTCCGTCCTTTTTCCTTATAGTAACCTTCCCTGCGCATAAAAACGTCCAGGGATCTCGCATGTTTATATCCTAGTTCTCTGGCTACCGTATCGGCATCCTTGCCAGAGTCAATACTGCGGACAACATATTCCGCTTTCTCCGCATTAGTACTGAATTCCACCATACCAACCCTCCCTTACAGTCTCGCAATCGCATCTATCAGCTGATTTTGGGATACGTGAGTGTAAACGGAAGTCGTCTTGAGGTTGGAGTGGCCAAGTAACTTCGAAATGCTGACAATGTTCGCGTCCTTCTTGACAAGTTCGCTTGCAAAGGAATGCCGAAAAACGTGGGGTGTTATCTTCTTCTTACAGCCCAGTCGTTCTCTTGTTTCCCGAATGACTGCTTGGACGGTACCAGAAGAAAGGGTGCCGGTTTTTTTGGTAGCAAAAAACTGTTTGGATGGTGTCCGCCATTGGACATAGTCCTCTAGCTTATCCTTTAGCTTCCTGTTAATGGGTATGCTCCGCGCTTTGCCGCCTTTGCCATTACGAATATGAATCCAATCGGTGTCCATATCCACATCATCAATTGTGAGCGCTAAGGCTTCGGAGATCCTCATTCCAGTATAGAGCAACGTAACGGTAAACACCTTCACCAATTCGTGATCAATTTCTTCAATAAAGCGTAACGCTTCCTCTTCAGAAAGAAATTCTCGTTCGGTGGGGACATACTTAATGTCCTCGATGTCCGACGCTATATCTGTTCTGCACAGTTCACGCTTCCAAGCATATCTAAAGAAACTTTTTAAGGCTGAAGCTATACGCCTGCGGCTAGCAGGTTTATACGACCTCTTTTCCTTTAGAAAGGTCAGGAACTTTTCAACATCAGTAAATGTAACGTCATCAAGGTATACCGGCCCATTCCATACTTGTTGCAGCCAATTTTCAAAAAACTTTAAATCCTGCAGGTATCCCTTTATTGTCCTTTCACTCTTCTCCTGCTGCCTAAGTGATAACCTGTACCCCTCCAATGCGGTACCAAAAAGCATAGTTTCTCACCTTCCTCTTTTAATGGCATCGACGAACAACCGCCCAATAACCGGGCATTATTACATCAAAAGTGCTCTGCCTCCCCCCTTCCTACCTATATACATCACTTTTGTAAGCGATAAAGTCAAGACAATGTGGCAAGATAAACGGCCATTCAGCAGGCGTTTTTTCTCAAATTCCCACCTTCTTATGGGCCATGGCAGTCCCAACATTAAACATGCTATTAACATGCGCATGCTCACTATAAGCCACAGGAAAGGTGTGAAACGGACGGGTTGGGCGTAAAAAAAGAGTCCCGCGGAATGGAAAAGCACCATACCGCGGGACTGTTCTACTGTTTTGGAACTTGTAATCTCTGACCTAAGTGGAGTGTATCATCCTCCAAGCTATTAAGCCTTTTTATCTCGGGATGCCGACTTCCAACTCCAAGCTTGGCTTCTGCTATGCCCCAAAGTGTATCGCCAGGCTTGACTGTATAGACCTCGTACGTAGTTCTGCTGTTCAGTTCACCTTCTACTGCTTGCTCGAAACTTATCCATCGTCTTTCCATGCCTAGGGAACCAGTGCATGACATCGCTGTGATTGCTGGCAATTCCCATTTTATACCCCTCACTGTGGTCAACGATATTCTCAGGGTCTAATCCAAACTTATCGCAGAGATAGATACAAAGCTCCACTGCTTCCTTGTAGACCGCGTTGAAATACACACTATCGGTCAAATCATCCTCGCAGATCTCAAAGCTGATATGAGTGTTATTAGCTGTTCCTCCCGCATGCCAAGCGCGATAATTCCAGGGTAAGGTCTGATAGGTGGCAATGCTGCCATCAGCGAGCTTACCGATGAAAGCGTGAACACACACCTGTCTGCCATCTGGTCGAGCTTGATTCCAATGATTTCTATAAACATTCTCACCCAACTTTCCATCATCAGGCCCTACATACCGTTTCAAATGTGGATTGTTGGCTCCGGTGCTATGAACCATAATTCCTTTTGGGGTTATGATTTGCCCCGCACGATAGCACTCGTTTTTTGTGAGATACAGCCTATTTAGGTTCATCTGTCTTAGACCCCTCCGAACGTAGCTGCTCTAGTACCGTTCTCAACTTGTCGGGAATGGGTAGTCCCATGGCAACGGAATTCTCCAGAATAGAGATTCCCTCGTTACTTAGATAAAAGAAAATGACGGCAGTACGAATCGCATTACCACCGCCAAGTACCTGACTGTCTATGGTGTGCCCTATGCCCACAAGAGTGAATATGAGCACCTTTTTGACAATACCCCTCGCCCCGATTTCGCTTGATAGTTGCTTCTCAACAAAAGCTCGCATGACGCCAGTAATGTAATCGATGGTCACCAACGCAACTAAAGCGTAGATAAAGCCATCATAGCCGCCTAAGAACCACCCCAACCAGGCACCAAGACCTGCAAACATAAATTGCAGATGCTTGCATATTTCCCGCAAACCTAGACCACCTCTTTCGTGGGCAAAATAGAAGAACGCCTGCCCGAAAACAGACGTTCCTCAAAATACTTTTTTCCATTGAAAACCAAAGCTAGGACCTCGCTCCCTACTCACAGATATGGCCGCCAGCAATCGCCCATCTAGCAAATTCCCTGATTCATACTGGATACCCAATCCACCATCGCTAGTGGTTCTAATTGCAATCGGACCAAGAGAAAGCGAAGGCCCTGCTACTTTCCCCCAATAACACCACGGAATTCTTTGTGAATATGGACATGGGACTCAATTAAGCTGGTCAGATACCCTTCTACATCAGCGGTTATTCCTCTTAACTCATTAATCGTTTCCTCAGTCAATCGAGCTTTTACAGCAGCCAGCACACTACTCTTAATCTGCACTTTTTCCTCATCGGTAAGTTTGCCGCCATTTAAATCTTTTAGGTTATCAACCACAGTCTGTTGCGCTTCAAGCACCGCCGCCTGTACTATATTTTCAACAGAGCTGATTGCCCGATTTGCTACCTCACTCTTTGACTTCTGTCTGAAAAACTCTGCACCGTAGGCCACAGCAAAACTCAACATAACTCCCACAAAGGGAAGCACAAGCTTGGTTAGCTCCACCAATAGATCCATTCTTCACCACCTCTTCTTAAACGGTCACAACCGGTATGTTTTCGATTGTCTACTGGGCATCGGTCAACATAGCCTTGATTTCCATATACCTGTTTTGGTATTTAATGTTATCAACGAACTTGATATCATAATCGCGTCCCTGGAATCGTATCCGCATCGATTCATCCAAACCTTCTCTGTATCTAGTGGTAAAAACAAGCATCTTTTCTAATTGGACTGCAGCTGCTGCAAAGTACTCCCGGCCATGAATGTTAGAAACCCTAGCCCAAAGATGATCAGTCTCAATCCAGTCTGAAATCTGATTCCCCCATTCATCCATGTAGGTTGTGAACTCCAGGATAGCTATCCTGTGTCTAAGATCACCGATGTTAATATAATCACCAACCTTCTTTCCGAAATGGAGACAGCAATCTTTTTACAACATCCTCCACTACCTTCATGTCAAGTTCTTCTCGATGCTCGTACAAGTTTGCGGTGATGTACAGTATCGCTTGGTTTACCGATTTGGGGGTTTCTTCAAAATCCTCAAGGCTCATTCTGAGCACCCCTTCACACAGCTCACTTGCCGTTTCAATAAGGGCGGCGATGAGCGCATCCTCCTCACCGCCATCAACCCTCAAATAAAGTTTTGCTTCCTCCAAAGAAACCGCCAAAACCCTCACCTGCCTAACTCTAACTTAGGAAGCTTTCATCTGCAGATATTTAATCGATTCTGGAAGAATTAGCTTTCCATCAACCCGTTGGGTCGCAATGAAACCGACTTGTCCAGTAACAGCATACAGCTCATTGAGACGTAAACGTCAAAGCTAACCCACATAGCACCAGTTTTGTTGTGGTGGGATAATCGAACCATCATAACTTAGCGAGGTGACTGGTGTGGTGACCCAAGACAAACGTCAGCTTTGGGAAGAACGT